>JBGSVU010000084.1:0-7194 GCA_041752775.1 Pirellulaceae bacterium
GGAATCGCACCGATCGCCGCCCGCTGGAAACTGTCCAATGAGGAACAGGAGTCGATTGTCTGGATGGAAAACAACTGGATCACGCTGATGCGCGCCGCTGCATTGCCCTGGTCCGGGGTGCAGCCCTTGCTGATTCACGGGAATGCCGCGGGGGCCCTCCAGATTGCGGCGACCGCAGGCGGTGATGACCAGGTTGGCGTAAGGTTTTGCCGGAAACGGATGGCCTGGCCACCGGAACAGCTGAACCCGGCCCCGCTGCTGGATGGCAGTGTGCTGAAGCAACTGGGGCTGCAGCCCGGGCCCGGGTTTGGCAGGATTCTTGGAGCGATTCGTGCGGCCCAACTGGACGGAAAGATTTTCTCCAGGCAGCAGGCCATTGAAATGGTCGGGCAGATCGTGGACTGATTTTTCCGGCGGAATCACCGGAGCTGGGCCCGCAGGCGGTTGAAAGCGGTGGAAGGCTGTAAGGCGACTTTCGATTCGGCTAGAATATCGGCGATTCGGACGTCCGTCGGACTCGGGCGTATCTTTTCGAACCTGAACCCAGCAGAAGCAGTCTCATCATGACCCAAATTGGCACCAGCTCTCCCGAACAGGCCCTCGCACAACTGGGCGACATGACGGGTGGCGTGACCCGCGTTTCAGTCGACGAGTTTCGGCAACGGGCGACTCAAGCCCAGAAGTGGATGCAGGCCAACAATTGTGCGGCTCTGTATCTGCATGCGGGTACGAACCTGTACTATTTCACCGGACTCGAGTGGAATCCGAGTGAACGCATGGTGGCAGCGGTGATTCCGGCCAGTGGCGAACTGTTCTATGTTTGTCCCGGATTTGAGATCGACACGTTGCGCGATTACTGGCAGATTCCGGCCGAAGTCGTAACGTGGGAAGAACACGAAGCCCCCGGCGCGGCGCTGCGTCAGGCTCTGACGGATCGCAGCATCACCGCGGGACAACTGTTGTGCGATCCCGTTACCCCCTTTTTCATTCTGGACGGCATGCGCCGTCACCTCGGCGAAGAGCTCCAGCTGGAAATCGCCACATCGCTGGTCGATGAAACGCGTGGCCGAAAAACCGCGAGCGAGCTGGCGCTGATCCGGCGGTCGCACGAGATGACGGTAGCCGTGATCGACGCAGCCGCCGCGATTCTGAAACCGGGCATTACGACGACCGAAGTGACCCGCTTTATCAACCAGGCGCATCGCCAGGTCGGCGCGGCGGATTCCTTTTTTTGCATCGTCCTGTTTGGGGTAGCCACGTCATTTCCGCATGGCGTGAAGAATCCGCAGACGCTGAAGGAAGGCGACTGGGTGCTGATCGACACCGGTTGCCGGCTGGACGGTTACCATTCGGACATTACCCGGACATTCGTGTTCGGAACGCCGACGCCCGACCAGCAGAAAGCGTGGGACGTGGAAAAAGAAGCCCAGATTGCCGGGTTTGAAGCCGCAAAAATTGGCCAGCCCTGTTCCGCGGTCGATGCTGCGGCTCGGCGGTCTCTGGAATCGAACGGATACGGACCGCTGTACCAGTTGCCGGGATTGCCGCACCGGACTGGCCACGGGTGCGGATTGGACATTCACGAGGCCCCCTACCTGGTTCCGGGCAACGATCAACCGCTGGCTCGCGGCATGGTTTTCAGTTGTGAACCGACGTTGATCGTGCCGGGGAAGTTCGGTGTGCGGCTGGAAGATCATTTTTACATGACCGATTCCGGAGCCGAGTGGTTTACCCGGCCATCGCCATCCATGCACGAGCTGTTTGAGAGTTAGAAAAAGTCAGCGTTTAAATGGTCGGTTTTCCAGGCAGGCCCAGCCAGCCAGCCAAGATTATCATTCCAGATACGAACCATGAGCGACCAGCCAGTACCCCAAAACCATTCAGGAACCGCCAGGATGTCCGAAAGCAAAAGCGTCAATACCATCGTGATCCGTTCGTGGCCGAAGCTGATTTTCATGTGGCCCACGGCGGTGCTGGCATTGCTGTTCGGCATCCTGACGATAGTCGCGCCGGGATGGGAGAACATTTATGGTGCGATTTTTCTGGTTTGCATGGCGCTCAACCTGACTGTGTTGACATTCGATTTCCCCCGTTCGACTTCGCTAACCGTATTTATCGCGGTGGTTGTGGTTGTGCTTGGCCTGATACTGCTGAACCAGCACTTTGCGATCATCAAGCCGCTCGAAAACTGGCTGGCGGGGCTGAAAATGAACGCATCGCGCGACTTTTATTTCGCGATTGCGATCATGATGGGGCTGATGTATGCCGCGATGGCCTTTGTGACCCGGTTTGATTTCTGGGAAATCACTTCCAACGAGTTGATTCACCGCACGGGTTTGCTGGGCGACGTGGAACGGTTTTCGACAGCGGGTCTGAAACTGAATACGGAAATCCGGGATGTGTTTGAGTATGTGCTGGCCGGTGCCGGTCGCGTCATCATGAACATTCCCGGCAACCCGCGTCCGATTGTTCTGGACAATGTGTTGCGGATCAAGCGGCTGATGGAACAGTCCAAGGAGCTGCTCAGCCGCCGCGTCGTCCAGGTGGCATCGGGGTCCAAATCCGGCTCGCTGGAATTCGATGATCATCGTCAGGTCACTGCGGAAGACGAACAGTAACCCGACGGGCCCGATGTTCGTTTACCGGCCCAGTTCGGTTTCGTAGTAGGGAATCAGTTCGCTGTCGGCATGGTGTTTTTTCAGCAGGGCGAACAGGAAATCGGCAGCGCTCCATTCTTCCTGTTCGATCGTCCAGTCGATCACCATTTCGATTACGGCAATGTCGTATTCGCATCGGGCCAGCCAGGGCTCCAGTTCGGCCTTGCGATCGTCGGGCAGTGAGACCGCGAGGCTGGCCAGGCATCCCCACGCCTGGGGGTTGTCCTGCAGTCCCTGCTCGGCAAACTTGCGGGCTTTTTCCCGTTCGTCGAGCTGAAACCACGAGTCGGAAATTTTTTCGCAGATGTCGGAGTCCCATCCCGTCAGTTCTGCGTATTTTTCACAGGCAGCGACCGATTCGCTGTACTGCTCCAGCGTGAAATTGGCGATGCCCCGCAGGTACCAGACAATCGGGCTGTCCGGCATCAGCTTCTGCAGCCGCCCGGTCAACAGCAGTGCCTCACGGGGGCCTTCCTCCTGGCCGAGCAGATTGTTGATTTTCAGGATCAAAACAAAAGCCTCGATGTCGGCGGGGACCTGATCCTCAAGGACTTCATCGATCAGCCGTTCCAGATCGTCCATCGTCTCCAGCACACCGGCGGTCGGTTCGCCGCGGGTGGAGTACGTGATCAGGGCCGTCAGTTTCGGTAACCAGGCGGCCCCGCTTCGGGTCGCTTCGACTCCAATTCCCAGCATGGTCGACGTCCGCAGGCCGGTATCGAGATCTTCGAAATCGAAAACGACCCAGCTGCCGTCTTCATTGCGTGCCAGCCACCATCGTATCAGCGTCCAGACCTGCTGTATCCCGTTCCAGCCCCGGGTGACAACGACCACCGTCTGTTTTTCTCCCGCGGTGAAACTGCGAAACTCGATTCGGTCCCAGGCCATGGTTTCGCACCACAACGGAAAGGACTCGTCGAGGTTTTCATCGATCGCTTCGATCAGGGCAGCGCGCAGTTTGTCATCACCGATTTTCAACAGTCCCCGATCATCGCAGCTTTGCGCCATCTTTTCGCCGGAAAAGCAGGTTGCCAGCGTGCCCTCATCACCGGACCTAAGTGCCTCGCCCAGCTTCGCAAAAAAAGTCTCGATCTCTCCGACGTGTTCGGCACTGACATCCCGCACAACCGGCGGTGTGGATTCGCCAGGTTGCTGAACCGCTGCCGGTTCCGCAGTTTGTTCCTGAACCTGTTCCTGAACAGGCAATGCGAAATTCAAAGCGGGTGCCAGCGCGATGACGAAAAGCAGTCCAGGCATCGTGATCCGGCAATTGAAAAAAAATCTGGACAAGTGATTGTTTCCTTGAAGTGGTGAGCGGAGGGGTATCATGTCCGGAATGGTCGGGCTCCGTTGCGGGCACATTGCCAGCCGGATGAAATTACCGGTCCCGTTGCCCGGGAGTGATGTTCCGTTGCGTGGTTGTTACCTCATGACAGAATCAAGGCGGGCCACGGCAGCAGTTATTGCAGCCAATTATACCTGTTTTTTGACTGTCGATCCTGCAGTTTGTGAGAAAAGCACCCCCTCACCATCCCGCCGTGTTCTGCGGGTTCCGCCGTTACCGGCTCCACCCGCAGCTAATTGCTGTCGCGGCTGTCGCCGCTTTTGGCGAAATGGTGGGGGCTTTGTTCTGCGGGTTCCGCCGTTACCGGCTCCACCCGCAGCTAATTGTTGTCGCGGCTATCGCCGCTGTTGGCTGTTGCTTTTGTTGGTGATGTCGCCGTTATTTGAAGTCATGTTTGTTGCTGCTTTTGTGCTGACGTTTCAGCCGCGAACGCGGCGGCAGCACTTAGCTGCGGGTGGAATCGGCGAAAGCCGATGGAACCCGCAGATCACCGCCCCGCGCCAACCCATCTCAGCCGCGAATGCGGCGACAGCAGCTGCCTGCAGGTGAAACTGACGGCAACCGGCGGAACCCGCAGATCGCCTCAATTCTTGACTCCGCCGCCATCCTGTTCCTGCTTCGAATCTCCACCGCCATCTTGCTCTTGCTTCGAATCTCCGCCACCGTCTTGCCCCTGTTTCGAATCTCCGCCACCGTCTTGTCCCTGCTTCGAATCTCCGCCGCCATCTTGCTCTTGCTTCGACTCTCCGCCATCGTCTTGTCCCTGTTTCGAATCACTGCCGGACTCATCCTTCTTTTCGGCACCAAGGAACTCTGTACCTTTTTTTTGCAACTGAAACGTGATTTCGGCAACTTTGCCTGGTTTCAAATTCACGCTTGACGAGCGGTCGCGCCCGGAGACCGGCATTTCAAACTCCTCGTGAACGGCGCGGATCGACTGGCTGCTATTGGAGGGAAGATTCTGAATCAGGGCAATTCCCTGGCCGTCGGTTTGGGCCGAATACCGCTGGAGACGTTTAATTTTGTCCACTTCGCCAGCTCTCACCACCTGCAGCATCTGTCGCGTCTGGAAGCCATCACCCAGAATCTGGCTTCCCGTGTCAAACCACAACTGGTTAGGCCACATCATGACCCTGGCTTTTGGCAAAGGGCTTCCGTCGGGAGCGAGGACTGTAATGCGAACGGAGCCCGATGGTTCCATTTCCAGCGTCGGTCGGGCTGTATCCCTGGAGAGGGCTATCAGCTGGGGGAGGCTCTTTCCGTTGTTCAGGTTGTCAAGCTCGCCGGGAAAAAACTCCAAAACAGACTCTTTCGAAGGTTTTGCCGGGACCCAGCCATCGCAGACAGGAATCATTTGCAGAACTTCATCCGACGGCAACGACTCGAAAACAAACGTTCCGTCTTCGGCGATTGGGGTTTGATCGAACCATCCCCAGCGATTGAAACCGACCCTGGAACCTGGTGTCCGGACGATCAATGCCGTGACGTGTCCGTTTTTCACGGGCCGTGGCACCGAATCCGCCAACCGGCCCTCGACACGGGTGCCGGGTGACAATTTCACATCTTTGAGCAGAACCCGGCTGCGCCCCTCGGGAGATATTTCAATCCGGTCGCTGAACAGGACCGGTTGTCCTTCAACGATTTGCATGACCCGCATCACGCTGTTCGCCTCTTCAAAAACGGGAGAAACCAACATTCCGTTGTCGTGCAGATTCCAGTCGACAGACCCGCCCGTGCTGATAATGGCGAACAGGCCTGTTTTGACCGATTCACCAGTCTCACCATCGACCGCAGTCACAGCGACGCGAAAGCCCCGTTGCAGTCTGATTTCGGCGGGGTCGTCATCCACGCTTCGATCGGCGCGAAAAGCGACAAACTCCGGATGACTCACCGACCAGGTGACCGCGCCCGTTTCGAGCTTCTCCTGAACATATTTCGGACAGGGCACTTCGGCGATCCCTTCGGTATTGGTGACGACTTCGGGGGGCGGTCCGTGGTAATCGACACTCCAGCCCCAGTGGCTGCCCGGTTCGACTCTGGTTCGCAACCCCGACTGCGTCACCGTCGCTCCGTCCAGCGGATGCCCGTCCGGATCGAGCACCAGGACCCGTACAGTCCGCATCTCGCTTTTTTCCTGCGCCGGTTTTCCGGTTTCCTGGGCCAGTAAAAGACTGGTTTTTTCGAAAACGAAACAAATTGCCAGCAGAGTCGTTAATCGCGTGACATTGTTCATGGCTGCTCCTCTCGAAATCGGTTTTGGCACTTGCAGGTAATTGGATGCACTTTTCACGTTCCGGCAGCTTTGAGCAGCGTCAGCTTCGCCTCTGATTGCCTGCCACTTTTTATGATGATGCGCATTCTTTCCACAGCCTCGCCGTTCTTTGACAGGTACTGGGGATGGCAGGCAAAGCCGTGGACAAATGACGCCGGGAGGTTTTCAACCAAAGCGATTCCGTTTTCGTCCGTTTTGGCGCTCCACGCCTTTGGGAAGTGTCCGGCATGATCCTGTTCCGGTTTCACGGAGGGATATCGAAGTTCATAGGCCATTTTGCTGCTGGACCTGGCCAAACCCAGTCCGGTTCCATATCCGGAGCGGAAAAACAACTGGCTCGGGTTCATCGAAACCGTCGCCCCGGAAACCGGGCGGGCGTTTTCATCGACCACTTCGATTTTGCAACTTCCCGAACGGTGCATGGCAATTTCAGGTTCGTCTGCAAGTTCTTCGACGGATAAAAATTGGGGCATCGGCGGGAAGAATTCCCGATTGCCTTCGTTCAATGGGAAATTGAAGTCGAATTCTTCATCGGTCATGGGAACATTCGTCCAGCCGTCGCAAAGCACCAGCAGCTGCACTGGCGTGTCGGCGGGCAGGCCTTCCAGTTCGAACGAACCGTCTTCGGCTACACTGGAATACGTCAGCCAGTTCCATGCGGGTAACAATTCCATACGGTTTTCGTCGCTGATATGGATGGCACACGCGATTACAAGCCCGTTTTTTACCGGCCGTGGGACTTGTCCATCCAGTTTCCCCCGACGTGAGACGGCCCGGTTCATTTTTAAATCACGAATCAGCAACCTGCCTCGTGGGGCTGGATCCACTTCGACCAGTTTTCTGAAACTGACAGCTGTGCCATCGACAATCTGAATCAGCTGGAACGATTTTTCTCTGGGGTCAAGAACCGGCGAGACCAG
>JBGSVU010000085.1:0-7343 GCA_041752775.1 Pirellulaceae bacterium
CAAAACACCGCTGATCGAGGCGGCCATGCGGGGCATGCCCTGGGCCGGAACCGTGTCGCCGTCGCTGACCACAATCAGCGTGGTGCTGTTGGGATTCCAGGGATGGCAGATTTCCGTGACGGCTTTCAGCCCTGCAAACAGATTCGTTTTGGGGCCGCGGAAAGCGAAGTGCATCGGCAGATCGCTAAGCGCGTTGATGATCACTTCCATGTCGCTGGTATCGACCACGACCGGGATCGCCTGGTCGTAGAACGCCACGAGCGTGATTTTGTACTGCTGGACCGGAACCCGGTCAAAAAAAGAAGTCAGCAACTCCCTGGCGCGGCGGGCCCGGCTCTGACTGTTTTCCGGACCGGCATCGACCAGTCGCATGCTGGGTGACACATCCATCAGCAACACCACGTGTTTTTTTCCGGCGGCCGATGTTTCTTCATCGTCCAGCGTCAGTGGTTTTTCCATCCACAACACCGGGAGTCCCCATGCCAGCAGCACCAGCCCGGTGATTCGCAGAGGTGCGGCCAACGTGGCCAACAGCCCGGGGCGCCGCCCTGGCCCAAACACCAGCGCCGACATCTGCCATACGCGCATCCAGTGCAACGCCTCGGCCCCTGCAGCGAGGATGGCCACTGTCAGTACGATCAATCCGACTACCATGGCGTGAACCTGATCCCGTAACTGGTTAACAGCATCAGTACTCCCAAAGCGCCGGCCACTGCGAGCGCGGGATGAAAATTGTCCTGTTGCCGGGCCAGCGTCTGTTCCAGTTCGGCTTTTTTCATCTGGTCGATGCGGGAAAAAACGCTGGCCAGCCCCGCTTCGTCACCCGGTGCAAAGACGTCCCCCCCGGTGATCGCGGCGATATTGGTGATTTCCGCCGGCGGGTCACCACCACCAATGTGAATACCAAACATCGTGATCGACGCATCGACCAGCCGCCGCCCGATTTCGGCATCGTTGCCGTCAGACAGGTCGAAACTGTCGCCGTCGGAAACCAGCACGATCATCCGGTCGCCGGATTCCTGCTCCATCAAAACCTTGCGGCCCTCCAGCAGGGCCTTGCCAATTTCCGTGCCGCCGAACCAGTTCGGCAGATTCTCAGGGCGCATGAAAGGCGGCGCACAGCGAATGGCACTCACGTCACTCGTCAGCGGAGTCCAGCGCAGGACGCTGTTTCCGAAAAACAGCAACCCGAACGCATCGCCGCTGCGCAAATCGAGGAAATGATCGATCGCGGCCAGCGAAGCGTCGTAGCGGCTGCCACCTCCAAACTCCGCCGTCATGCTGCCGGAAACGTCGATCACAAACAGAATATTCGTCAGCGACCGTTTCATTTCCGGTTTGCCCAGCTGCAGCGGACCGGCAACAAGCCAGATTGCCGTCGCCAGCAGCAACGGTACCAGCGACTCGGCCATGTTCACCATCCACCGCAACCAGTTGCCCGATGCAACTCGTACGTGATCCACTGGCATCGCCACGGCACGGCCGCGGCGTACCCAGGTCCAAACCAGCAGCGTCATCGGCAGACCGAGCAGCAACAACACCCACGGGTGCCGGAATCCACTCGGAATCCACTGCCAGTTGCCGACCGTTTCCAGAATCTCTTCCATCGTTTTCCGGTCAGCTCCCCGTCGCCCGTTCGTAATCCTGTCCGGACCATGCCCGGTACGGTTTCAGCAGTGCGTCCAGATCGGGAGGTGCTGAAGCGCTGGGCGAATGCAGCCACAATTCGAGCTGGGCCAGCAACGGACCGGCTTCTTCGTGCTCACGCAACTGTTTCATCAACGCCTCCGGATGCAAATGTTCCAGCCGCAAACGTCGCCGCCAAAAGGCCGTCAGGGTTCTCTCCAGTTCCGCCATCCCGCGCCCGTCAAGTTCCCCACGACTGGCCCGCAAAATCACCGGTCGGATTCTTTCGGCCAGCGTTAACGATGTTTTCACTCTGCCGGGGCGGTGCGCCCGGGTTTTTCGCCAGAACAGAATCGCCAGCAGTCCCATCATCCAGACCATTCCGGCGGCCACCAGAACGGGCACATACCATCCGATCCGTCCCATCCGGTACTGGATCAACTGATGCGGCTGGACCTGACCGGGTTCCAGCAGCGAGCGGACCGACAGGTCGATGACGGGCAAACCAGGATGCGGGCCGCCGTCAATCGCAACCAGAAAATCCGCAACGTTGTACTCCCCGGGCTCCAGTCCGGTCACGGTCATGTCGTACCGGAAATCCGAGCCGTGGGGCCATGTTCGATCGATTCGGACAATAATGGGTTGGGACCGGTCGCCCGGTGGCAGCGGTACCACTTCCGGCGCCGGCAAAACGATCTGCAAGTACTCGGCGGGGTAACCGACGGTTGTCGTTGACGATTGAACAGGCGCCGGAGCAGGTCTCGTCGGCCCGGTCGAATCGGGCGCTGTACCGGCCGGATGCTGACCCTGCAGGATGCCTGGCAGAAAAGCGGCCGCAACAAGCGTGTTGAGCAACAGCTGAAAAATACAGAGCAATCGTCGCCTCATCGTTTCCCTTTTCCCAGTCCGCCACGGGACTGTAAAAACCAGCGCAACTGGTGAGTAAACGGCCGTCCGGTCTGGACAACAAAAATATCGATCCCCGCGCGTTTCAGCTGGCGATCGGTTTCGGCCGGAGTGATCAGACTGGTCCGGGCCATGCCGACGAATTCCCGGCCGGTCTCCGGTTCACGCAAACGAACCAGGCCCCCACCGCGGACGCCCGTTTCGGCGGGGTCTTCCATCCGCAACACGATTACTTCGTGCCGCTGGGCCATGGTTTTCAGCGCCGGCAAGGCCTGGGGATCGTGCAAATCGCTCAGGATCACGACGAGCGACCGGTTGGCCTGCCGGGCCGTCAGCGTCACCAGATTTTGACCGAGCAAAGTCTGCCCATCAGTCCGGAATCTTCGCAGGCGGTGCAACCACTGCATGATCTGGTCGCGCGACAGACTCGGCTCGATCTCCAGCCCGTCCACACCGGTGGTCACCAGTCCCACCGGGCTGACCCGGTCGAGGCAGGCAAACGCCAGCCCTCCGGCCAGCTGAATTGCCGTCGCCATCTTGCTGCGGGGCAGCGATGATACGACCATCGAGGCACTGCGGTCGAGAACCAGGTGACAGGGCATTTGTCGCGGTGTTTCGAACTGTTTGACAAAGACTTTTCCCGTTCGCGCCGTGATCCGCCAGTCGATGCTGCGCACCGGATCGCCGAACTGGTACTGGCGGCTCTGGACATACTCGACACCGGCACCGAGGAAAGGTGAACGGTCGGTGCCGTAATTGAAACTGTCGGCCAGTTTGCGGATGGCCACCAGCATCTGTCTCCAGTCCAGCGGATCGACAAATTCGAGTTGCTGTTCCAACGTACCAACACCTGAAAAAAGCTGACAAAACCTGTTTTAAAAACGGAGTAACGGCAGGCCATCCCGCCTTATCCGCCGAATTCGTCCAGCACCGATTTCAAAATTTCCGAACTGGTGTGCCCGTCGGCGAGAGCTTCGTAAGTCAGCCGGATGCGGTGCAGGATCACGTCCTCGGCGAGGGCATACAGATCGTCCGGGATCACATGGCTGCGGCCGTGGATCAGGGCGCGGGCCCGCGATGCCTTGACCAGCGAAATTCCCGCACGGGGGCTGCATCCGAGTTCCAGCAGCGGATGATTGCGGGTGCGATTGACGATTTCCACCGTGTGATCGATGAACGTGTCGCTGACGTAAACATTGTGGACGGCCTGCATGGCGGCGATCAGTTCCGGGCCGGAGCCCACCGGTTCGTTGCTCAACACGTCAAATTCGGTACGGGCGACTGCGCCCCGGTCGCGGAGGTCGATACCCAGCATGGCGTTGCGCCGCAGAATCTCCCGTTCTTCATCGCGTTGTGGATACTGCAGCCGGTGCAACAGCATGAAGCGGTCCAGCTGGGCTTCGGGCAACTCAAAGGTCCCGGCCTGTTCGACCGGGTTCTGTGTGGCGATCACGAGAAACGGTGCCGGCAACTGAAACGTCTCGTTGCCGATCGTGACTTTTCTTTCCTGCATCGCTTCCAGCAGGGCGCCCTGGACCTTGGGCGCGGCCCGGTTGATTTCATCGGCCAGCAACAGGTTGGTAAAAACGGGGCCCTTGTGAACACGGAACTCATGGGTCCGCTGGTCCAGGATTTCCGACCCCAGAATGTCGGACGGCAACAGGTCAATCGTGAACTGGACGCGCGAGAAGTCCAGGTCGATGGATTTGCTCAGCACCGACACCAGCAGCGTCTTCGCCAGTCCCGGCACTCCCTGCAACAACAGGTGCCCACCCGTGAACAGCGCAATCAGCAGACGCTCGACGACGATGTCCTGGCCAACAACGACGGTGCCGACCCGTGCACGGACCCGGTCTATGAACCCCACCACGGAGGCCAGGTCGGGAGCGGTGGGAGGGTTGTGCAGTTCAGTGTTCAAAACGTGGGACTCCATGTTTGCGGCGGGCAAGTGCGGCTGTGATACCAGCATGGCCAAAGAACTCCGGACAATCAATCGCCACCCGGCGATTCGACCGGTGCATCGGTCAAAACCGGTGCGACCGGCGCGACAGGAGAAAAACTGGCAACTCCTGCAAACCTGCCCACACGGACCGGAGTTGCCGGGGCGAGCCGGAAAAATCCTGGAATTGTGGGCCGGCAAACCGATTGCGAAACCTATTTTTGCAACGACTTCCCGGGCGAGACAGGGATCCTCGTGGAAAGTCGAAAGCAGGGGACTTTCAACATCAAAAGTCAGGGAACTCAGTGAGCCGGTTGGGCGTTAGTCCCGCGGTTTGAACCGAAAAACCCTGGCTGGGCCAATACGACATACCTCAAAACTGAAAGTTGACAACGCACCAGGCTCCGCAGAAACCCGACGCCACTGCGGGTTCGGAGCGAGTTCAGCTGACTGGAGTCCAGGGCTTACAGCCTGCTTTCGGGAAACCCCGCTTGTAAGAGGCTGGAAACCTGACCCGAATCGCCCCTGTGTGAACCACGGTGAACCGCGGTTGCCCGTCTGGCTTTGGCTGGCAGCAACAACGGTTCCCGGCCGAAGTGGAATTCCACACAACAACGCTTTTTTAAATCCCTGCCTGGCACCATCGACCATGACCAATCAGACAGAAACGCAGACCGACGACGCCGAACGCAAACTGGAAGAATTGCTGAGCAAACTCAATGCACTCGGCAGTGGCGGACGCACTCCTCCCCCCACCCAGGCACCTGCCAGCCAGTTGGCGAAACCGTCGGCGAATGCCAACCAGGGTGTTCAGTCGCTGCCGATCCGGAAACAGACAGGATCAATTCAGGACGAAGTTTTCTGTCCGCGGGCACCGGTCACGTTTGCCGATGCCAAACTGAACCCTTCGGCGGTGGAAGAACTGATCTGCAAGTACCTGCTGGCCCGCGGCGAATCGAACGTCCGGGACATTTCCAAGCAGATCAAAATTCCGTTTGGTCTGTGTGAACAGGTCGTGCAGGCGCTGAAACAGGAGCAGGTGATCGCGTACACCGGCCAGTCGCATGCCAACGATTACCTCTGCAAACTGTCGGATGCCGGTCGTGAACGGGCCAAACGCTACTCGGATCTCTGCTCGTACTTTGGTGCCGCACCTGTTGCATTTTCCGAATACGTCGAGAGCGTCAAGGCCCAGACGATCACCAACCAGCAACCCTCGCAACAGGACCTGGCGCGGGCCTTCAGCGACCTGTTGATCACGGACGAAATGTTGCGGAAGCTGGGACCCGCCGTCAACAGCGGCCGCGGGATGTTCCTCTACGGCTATCCGGGAAATGGCAAGACCAGTATTGCGGAACGGGTTACGGCGGCGTTTGGCAAATACATCTGGATCCCCCGTGCGATTTTCCTCGATCGCGACATCATCCGGATTTTTGACCCGATGAACCACGAGGAAGTTCCGGTGGAAGAGTCCGACGGTTTGCTGCAGGATGATTCGATCGACCAGCGCTGGGTTCGCATCAAACGCCCGACGATCGTGGTCGGCGGTGAGCTGAAAATGGAACATCTCGAGCTGCAATACAACGCGACGTCGGGAATCAGCGAAGCTCCGGTGCAGATGAAAAGCAACTGCGGCACGCTGTTGATCGACGACTTTGGCCGTCAGCAGATGACGGTCGATGAATTGCTGAACCGCTGGATTGTGCCTCTGGAAAAGCGGTACGACTATCTCAACACGTCGAGCGGGAAAAAAGTCCAGGTGCCATTCGACCAGCTGGTTATTTTTTCCACGAACCTGGAGCCCAAGGATCTGGTGGACGACGCTTTCCTGCGGCGTATCCCCTACAAAATCGAAGTCCCCAATCCGTCGCGGGAGTATTTTCTGAAACTGTTCGAGATCATGTGCGGCGTCGTCGGATGCCAGTACAACGAACCGCTGATCAATCTGATGATTGAAAAGCACTTCATTCCCGTGGACCGCCCCTTCCGGAACTGCCACCCACGCGACTTGCTGTTGCAGGTCCGCAACCTGTGCAGCTACGAAAAGCGTCCGTTTGTGCTGACCGAAGAAAATCTCGATTTTGCGGTCGACAACTACTTCTCGATCATGTAGCCGCCCCGTCGCGCAATCCGGCCGGGAGGACTTTGCCGGTTGCGGCAAAGCATCCGGATCCGGATGTGCGACGTACTCTGCCAGTCTCAGCCCGTGGCGTGTGCCTGCAGTTCTTCCAGCGTCACATATTCCAGGGCCGACATGTGGGTGGCTTCCAGGAAAACCGGCGGAGCGCATCCGGCCTGGAGGGCTTCTTTCCAGCGACTGACACACAGGCACCACGCGTCGCCCGGTTCCAGTCCGGGAAATCCCCAGTCCGGATTCGGGGTGGACAGGTCGTTGCCCATGTCGCAGGTGAACTGCAAAAAGGCCTCGGTCATTTTGGCGCAAACCACATGCACCCCAAAATCGTCACCGCCCGTACGGCAGAAACCGTCGCGCAAAAACCCGGTCATGGGCTCACAGCCGCACTGTACCAATTCGGTTCCGACGACATTTTTGGGCATAATTCGTTTGTGGTAAGCAAGGGGAAAAGCCGGACGCCGGGCCGGACCTGCTGCTTCTGGCAACCCTGGTAAAAACGGCCTGTTAAAATTGCGTGAAATTCTTTGCCCGATCCTAGTCGAAAAGTCGGTGCTGTCATAGAATCGGCCGTTATCCGGATCTGGAAAAAACCCGAAGCCAACCAATACGGTCGGCGCTTTTGGCTTTTTCCTGATCAGGGTGAATCTGCGCCTGGTCCGGGGCAAACCCTCCCGGCACTTCCTTCAGAATCATACATTTTTCAGAGGTAGAAATCATGTTGTCCAGTCGAATCAA
>JBGSVU010000086.1:0-3972 GCA_041752775.1 Pirellulaceae bacterium
AGACTCGTCCGTTGCGGTCGCATTGGCCGAGCAACTCCAGGTCGTCGAACCACTCGTTTTGTTCCAGCCTGCGGCGGGCGCGGGCTCCGATCGTGCGATCGTGCAGCTGATGAGCCAGCATGTGGTTTTCGATCAACCACGCGGTGCGTTCGGTTACGAATTCGGCAACGGCCTCCAGCCCGGCGGCGACATGGTTCTGCGCGTCAACAGCCTTTCCGACATCGTGCAGCAGTGCCGCCAGCAAGAACTCCTCATCATAAGGGACGGCGTCACAGGCCAGATCAAAAACCTGCAGCGAGTGATAAAGTGCATCGCCTTCCGGGTGCCAGCGTGCATCCTGACGGACATTTTCCAGCGGAAGCAGCAGGGAAAGAAAAACCTGGTAGCGGTCCGGCCGAACGGCCGATGCCTCCAGCGCAGCATCCAGTTCCGCTCCAGTCGCCAGATCGGCGTATTCCTGCTGCAGAAACTGACGCAACTCAGCGATGCTGGCCCGTTCGATGGCCCGGCCCGTGATGGAACTCTTCTGGATTTCGTTGCGGGTCGATTCGGGGTAGACCGTCAACTCGAATCGAAAGGTGTCCTGCACGATCAGGTGCCGAAAGGTCCGGTTGGCTCCGTCTTTGGTGACCTGTTTCACAACCAGTTCCGCGTCCAGTCCATGATCCGCCAATTCTCCGAGGATCGCCTGGAGGCTGTCCGAAAACAGGTGCAGATCGATGTCCGATCCGCTGCGAACATGTCCGGTCAACACGCTGCCGATCAGCCGCGGGTGATAGCGTTGCAACCACTGCATCATGCGCAGGGCATCGATACGCATCTGCCTGAGGTTGTCCGCACGAGACGCGCCCTCGATCACCCGGGCGAGCAACTGGACTTCGTCGCGAATCTCGGCGTTGGTGGGCAAATCGGCGGGACGAATCCAGCCCCGGGCAATGCTGCGGGCGGCCTTCATTTTGGCCCGGTAATACTCCGTCTCTTCGCGACGGTACATCAGTTGTGCGGCCTGAAAAGCAATTTGGCGGCGCAGTCGGCTGCGCTGCGAACTGGAAGAACTCATTCAGAAGCGGTTTAAAAAATTCCGCCTGGGGGTGAAACATGTAAAGCAAAAGAAAACGGAACAACGCAGTATGTTCCCTTGTCAGCTTCAACAAGTCAACCAGGAAAATTCCTGCCCTCCGACAGTCGGGTGGGGACAGGTGGGTATTGCCAGTGGGTGTTCGGTGTGCCTCGGATGTGCCTCAGATCCCCCCTCGCAGTTTCAGCAACAAAAAGAAAGCGGCGGGAGTTCCCAGAACCATCACCAGGGCAAACAGCATCATCGCCAGTCCCATCCCACTGGCAAAATAGCCAGCAATTGTTGCGAGGGCTCCCGCCAAAAACGCCAAGATAGCGGCAGCCACAACCGTCTGCCGGATAAACTTCGCCTTCAGCTCGGCACCTTTGGGATGTCTTGCCTGAAGACGCTGGACATAGTCCTGAACATTTTCGCCCGTCTCCATCCATTTGCATTCCCGGTTCCAAACCTGCCCCTTGCATCCAGGACAAAACGACTTGTAGGCGTACATCCAGGGATCGGCAAGGTACGTCCGGATGATCGGCTCGGCCATTCCGGTTACCTGACCAAATTTTTCATGAACTTAAAATCGCGGCTGGTCGGAAATGTCACCGCGAAACGAACTCTCTTCATCCAGTCCCGGAAAAGGACCTGTGATTCCGTCCTTTTCCAGGTGCCGATTGCAGTGTTCGACAAAGGACTTCTCCGGAACAAGCTGTTTGCACCGCGCGCAGGTCTTGCCCCCGGCTGTCGCCGAGGGTGGATTCCTGTTCCTGTTTTCGCGACCCGGTACCCGGCTGCCGGGCAGCACCTTGAATTTCGTAGCACATTTGGGACAGGTGACTGTGCGGCCGGCGTGTTCATCGCGAATACGAAAACTTGCTTTACAGCCTGGGCATTTGGTGGTCGGTCCGGGTAGCGATGGCAATTTCGATCCTCCGGCAAAACGAAAGACGGGAAACAGACAGGGCGAGAACAATGAAATTGACACTAATGTGCCAGGCCAGCCTGGTGCCAGGGAAAAGGCGAAGTTTAAGTAAAAAGTGGGTGGAGTTGTTGATAGGTGGGTGGCACCGCTTGGAGCAATGCTTGGAGCAATGCTTGGATTTAAAGTAGCACGGTGGTCCCCCACCGTGTTGCGCAAACCACGGTGGAGAAGAACGATAGGTGGGTGGCACCGGTAACGATAGGTGGGGTAACGATAGGTGAACGATAGGTGGGTGGCACCGATTGGGGCACCGCACCGATTGGATCGCCGCACCGATTGGAGCACCGCTTGGGCACCGCCAAGATTGGAAAAAGGTGGGAAAAAGGTGGAAAAAGGAAAAAGGTGGGTGGCACCGATTGGGGCACCGCACCGATTGGGGCACCATTGGGCCGATTGGGATTGGCACCGATTGGGATTGGGAACTCGGCACCGATTGGAACTCTCTCAATTGGTACTGAATTGGCCGTCGATTTGACTGATTTTTACTCTTGTTTTATTCGCCGTTTGTTGCGATTTAGGTTGACAAATAGGTTTGTATTCGCCATAATTGGCGAGTCATGAGGATCACGAATCAAACCACCGACCGCGCGGTTCTGCTGGAAATTGGACAGCGGGCGATTTCCGTTCGCATCGACCGCAATTGGACTCAGGCCGAACTGGCTCACGAGGCGGGAGTCTCCAAAAGGACAGTTGAACGCTTCGAAGCCGGTCATTCCGTACAGTTGTCCAGCCTGATACGGGTTTGCCGCGCGCTGGGATTGCTGTCCGCATTCGATGCCCTGATTCCCCTGCCGGCAGCCAGCCCGATTGAATTGTTGAAACTGCAGGGTAAAAAACGCCAACGTGCGTCGAAACGAAGTCCCAGTCAAAGCAGCAGATCGGCATCGCCGGAGAAGGAGGCCGGTGCTGACCAAAAAACGTCGCAACCTCCGCAAACACATTCGACCGAACCATGGCAATGGGGTGAGGATTCATGACGACACTGGCCGAAGTCAAATTGTGGGGGCGAACGATTGGTGCCGTTTCGATGAGCGACGACACGGACATCGCCGCGTTTCAGTACACACCCGACTTCGCGCGAAGCGGCATCGAAGTCTCGCCGATCGCGATGCCACTGGCCAATCGCGTGTATGTTTTTCCGGAACTTCCCCGCGCGAGTTTTCACGGGTTGCCTGGAATGCTGGCCGATTCGCTGCCAGACAAATTCGGCAATGCGCTGATCGATGCGTGGCTGGCGACGCAGGGACGGCGCCCGAATTCTTTCAACGCCGTCGAACGATTGTGTTACACCGGAGCCCGGGGCATGGGGGCGCTGGAGTTTGCTCCCAGCGTGGGTCCGAGTCTGCAAAAGCCGGAATCCGTATCGATTGCTTCGCTGGTCGCACTCGCCTCGGAGGTACTCAGCCAGCAGGCGCGGCTGCAGACCACATTCGCCGACAGCGAAAAAGAAGCAGCCCTGCGCGACATCCTGCGTGTCGGGACCTCTGCCGGAGGCGCGCGGGCCAAAGCCGTCCTCGCATGGAATCTGCAAACCAACGAAGTCCGTTCCGGGCAGATCGTGGCCGGGGACGGGTTCGAGTACTGGTTGATCAAGTTTGACGGTGTCACCGCCAACCGCGATCGCGAACTAGACGACCCCGTAGGGTTCGGAGCGATCGAGTACGCCTGTCATTTGATGGCAGTCGCCGCCGGGATCACGATGAGCGAATGCCGGTTGCTGGAAGAAAACGGCCGGCGCCATTTCATGACCCGGCGATTTGACCGTCCGGGAGGCAACGAAAAGCTGCACATGCAGTCACTGGGTGCACTGGCCCATCTGGATTTCAACAGCCCGGGTGCCCACAGCTACGAGCAGGCCATGCTGGTGATTCGCCAACTCGGTCTGTCGATGACAGCGATCGAGGATATGTTCCGCCGAATGGTTTTC
>JBGSVU010000087.1:0-4094 GCA_041752775.1 Pirellulaceae bacterium
TGCTGGCCGAATTGCTGAAGGAACAACATGAGATTTTTTCCGGTGATCCCGATTCGGCCAAACGGATGTGTGCAGTGGGACAGACCCCCGTGGACGCGAGTTCCAATTGCGTCGAAGTCGCGGCGTTGACGATGGTGGCCCAGGCGATCCTGAGCAGCGACGCGGTGGTCTGGAAACGATAGGCAGGCGACCGGGGCGACTGCAGTTGCGGGAAGGTCTGCAACCGCAGGAAGGGTTCAGCATTGGCTCCAGGTCACCAGGCACAAGAACAACAAAAAAGTAAATGCACATGAATCCACGATCGACGCCACAGGCAAATCAACTGGCAAACCCAATGGCGATCAACCGGCGACATTTTTTTGGCCGGACTGCGACTGGCGTGGGAATCGCCGCGCTGGGCGGGCTGGTTGCAGCCGACCTGGCCGGTAACCGCGGCGCCGTTTCGGCCGAAGCAGTCGCCGACCGGGTTGTACAGAAGTTGGCTCCCCGGGCCAAACGGGTGATTTGGCTGTTTCAAAGTGGTGGCCCGTCCCAACTGGATCTGTTTGACTACAAGCCAAAACTGAACGAGCTGAATGGGCAACAGATTCCGGAGCATGTTCGTGGCAGCCAGCGGCTGACGAACATGTCGGCCAACCAGGCATCGATTCCCCTGGCTGGTTCGGCCTTCAGGTTCCAGCAGCATGGTCAGGCGGGCGTCTGGATCAGCGAGTTGATGCCCCATACGGCTGCGGTTGCCGATGATTTGTGCTTTGTTCGTTCGATGTATACCGAAGCGATCAACCACGACCCGGCGATAACTTTTTTTCAGACCGGATCCCAGATTGCGGGGCGGCCTTCGGCGGGAGCCTGGATCAGTTATGGACTGGGGAGCGAAAACGACAACCTGCCAACTTTTGTGGTGATGGTTTCGGCGGGTCAGGGAGGCCAGCCGCTCTACTCGCGCCTGTGGGGAAGTGGTTTTCTCGATTCGCGGCATCAGGCCGTCCGGTTGCGGGCTGGCAGGGAACCGGTACTGTACCTGGCGGATCCGGATGGAGTCTGCCGCAGCGGACGTCGGGCCATGCTGGATCGTCTGGCCGACCTGAACCGGGTGCAGTTCGAAAAGGAACTCGATCCCGAAATTGAATCGAGAATTGCCCAGTACGAGATGGCTTTCCGGATGCAGGCCAGCGTTCCGGAAGTTACGGATATGTCTGATGAAACCGACGCGACTTTTGAAATGTACGGACCGGAATCACGAAACGCCGGAACGTTTGCAGCAAACTGTATGCTGGCGCGGCGGCTGGCCGAGCGCAACGTCCGGTTCATCCAGCTCTATCACCAGGGATGGGACCAGCATGGGAATTTGCCAGGCGAGATTCGCAATCAGGCCAAAGAAACCGACCAGCCTTCGGCGGCGCTGATCACCGACCTGAAGCAGCGGGGAATGCTGGACGAAACGCTCGTGATCTGGGGCGGTGAGTTTGGCCGGACGGCCTATTCCCAGGGAAAACTGACAGCTACCGATTATGGTCGTGACCATCATCCCCGCTGTTTTACAGTCTGGATGGCAGGAGGGGGCGTGAAACCGGGTTATGTGCATGGGCAAACGGACGACTATGGTTACAACCTCGCCGACCGCGACGGGAATCCGATTGCTCCGACGCGGCATGAGTTTCATCCGGACGCCGTCCATGTGCATGATTTGCAGGCCACGATTTTGCACTTGCTGGGCGTCGACCATCGAGAACTGACGTGGCGTCACCAGGGCCGTTATTTCCGCTGGACGGATGTTCACGGGCATGTGGTCACGGACCTGATTGGATAGCAAGCTCCTCGTGCGAACCACTGCAGGTTTTCGGCACCGATTGCGTGCAGGAAACGCCTGCTGTTGTGGGGGAGGATGGCCAGAATTGGCGGTTGTCCATTCAAACGGAGTGAATGCTCCAAATCCTTCTGCCTTCACCCCACCGCTTTGGGAATGAAACCGGAATTGGCTTTGCGACAGAAGGTACCGGAAAATCCGCCAACCGGCGCGCAGAGCTCTCGCCCTGCGGCCGATTTTGATCCGGACAGACTTTCACCTGAACAAAACTTCAGCCTTTCGCAGCACTATCCCCGCAGCGAATAGCCGTTCTTGTAGTCGTGGCGAATCATTTTCTGGACGGCTTCGCTGGCATTGGCGGCGACCATGTTCTTGGCATCCCATTCAATTTTTTCGCCCGAGTAAACAGCGAGATTACCCAGCAGAATGGTTTCGGTCAGCGGGCCGGAGTAATCCGGGAAATTGGAGACCGGTGTGCCTTCGCCACGAATTCCATTGGCGAACTCGACAAAATGGCCCGGCGAACGTTCGTATTCGACATCCTTGCGGAACTTCATGATGTTGGTGAATTCGCCGTCGACGATCAGCCCAGTGTGTGCGACAACCTCGGCGTAATCTTCGGGGGCAAAAAATTTGCCCTTGTCGCCAACGATCACACAGCCGCTTTTGTAGATGATTTCCTCATCCCGGACATTCTTCTTCGGCAGATCGGAAACCAGATCCAGGTCAGGCAACTGTTCGCCGTCGTACCAGACGACTTTGAGAGCCGGTCGACCATTGTTTTCGGGGAACTGGAATGTGATTTTGGACTGTTCCGGATAGCAGATTCCGTCATGGGGGGTGTTTTCGGACACGACGGAAACCGGGTCACGCAGGTTCAGGGCCATGAATGGCCAGTTGAACGTATGACAGGCCATGTCGCCCAGGGCGCCGGTCCCAAAATTCCAGAACCCGCGCCATTTGAAGGGATGAATCTCCGGGCTGTAGGGGCGATTTTCTGCGCACCCGATCCACAGGTCCCAGTGCGTCTGGGCTTTGCGGGTATTCCAGGCCGCGATCTGTTCGGCGGTCGCACTCTCTCCGGGGCCTTCCTTGACTTTCAGTCCCACGCTTTGCGGCCAGACCGGGCGGTTGGTCCAGACGTGGACTTCCTGGACCGTGCCGACGATGCCGTTTTTGATCAGGGCCGCCGCCATCCGCATGTTGTTGATGGCTGTTCCCTGGTTGCCCATCTGGGTTACGACGCCTTTTTCCCGCGCCAGCTCACCCATCACGCGGGCTTCCTCGATCGAGTGGGTCAGTGGTTTTTGACAGAAGCAGTGTTTGCCCATCCGCATGGCCTGGGTCGAAATTACGGCGTGCATGTGATCGGGTGTACTGACCGTGACGGCGTCGATGGAATCTCCCATCTCGTCAAACAGTTCCCGATAGTCGTTGAAATGTTTGGCGTCCGGGAATTTGTCCTTTTTCTCCGCCAGGTATCCGTCGTCGATGTCGCAAATCGCAACGACCTTGCCGTGGGAGAGCGCGTCGGCTGAATCGCTGTCGCCCTTGCCATTGATGCCGATGCAGGCAAAGCGGATGTCTTCGTTGGCGGACCGGGTGTTGGCCCGGGCCGTGGAGCCGGCAGCGACGAAATAGCCTGCACCGATGGCGGCGGAAGTACCAAGAAAACCGCGGCGGGACTGTTTTTGCGACATGAAAATCGGGGCTCCATTAAAAAGTTCGGTAATCGCGGACGTACTGCCGGACGGACATGCTGCCGGAGTGATTTGGAATTCGCCCCGGTGAAAGTGCAGCGGGTGCGATTCAGTCTGTCAGATTCTAAATCAAACGTTCCTGTTCCGCCACCAAGCGGACTGTTCTTTCTGCCGCGATGACGGGTTTACTCGACAACCTGCCAGCCTTGTCCCTCGTCCATGACTTTGGCCCAAAACGGGTGTTTTCTGTCAGCGCGGGTGCGAACATCCTCCAACAGAATGCGCCGTGAGGCGGCCACAAAACCGTTGAAGTTGCTGCGTCCCTGGATTTCGATCTTCTGTTCGAGGTCCACAAATTCCGGTGACAGCCAGAGCGTTGCCGATTCGCAGGCTTTTGAACTGGGGCCCACCCGAAAAAGGTTGGGGCTGTTTTCGCGGCGGCTGACCGAAACGGCCGCCGGAACGCGCAGTGTTTGCAAAGCGATTTGGAAATTCTATTTTTGAATTCCAATCTTTGCCCCCCAACGGAACCAACTTACCGCTACATGCTCCTTTTTAAAAAAGTATCTGACCTCCAGAACTGGCTG
>JBGSVU010000088.1:0-20216 GCA_041752775.1 Pirellulaceae bacterium
ATCACGGTCACGCGGTGGGCCCGGGCCAGTGCCAGCAAATCGTCAGGCAACTGGTGCCCGCCCGTGATCACCAGCGCCCGGATTCCGCTTTCGATCGCTGGCCGCTGGATTGTGGGCCGGTCTCCGCTGACGATGACCAGCTGTTCGGCGGGATAGACGCCGGCCCGCTCCACAAACACTTTCGCACTCATGGCGGCCACCATTAACAGCATGGAGGCCACCTCAGTCGGCGATTCGACATGCTGGAAGGCGCCATCAACCGCCTGCCGGATTTTGTCCACACTCGTGACCACCAGCCGCGACTTGAGCGGATCGGCGTCTTCCTCAAAAACAATCTGCAACAAATCCACCAGCGTAATCAGACCACACAGGTTCCCCGCCTCGTCCAGCACCGGGGCCGTGCCGATGGCGTGCTGTCGCATCCGCCCGTAGACTTCGAAAAAGACTTCCCCTTCCCGCGCCACAACCGGATCGCGATGACACAATTCGCGCATTTCCGGCCGAACGTCCATGATGATTCGCGGGGCCGCGACGCCGGCCGTCTTCAGCGCGTGCGCCGTTCGCAGATTGGGCGGACCGCAACAGGCCGCAATCGCTCCCGGCATTGACGTCCGTCGCAACAGGTCGGCATATGCCAACGCCGAACAGATTGCGTCCGTGTCCGGATTGCGGTGGCCAAAGACAAGTGTTTTCACAGAAGGGAAATCGACGGGTGGGCCGGACTGAAACTGAACTGCCAGCAGGATCAACCCTCTCTCCTGCAATGTCAAGGTGCCGGGACGGGCCAGAACAGGGGTTTGCGCCACATCTGCAACAGTTCGGTCGCAGTCATGTTGCCCGAGGCGCGGCGGACTTCTTTGCCGTCCAGGTAATAAATGAAAGTCGGGAGTCGCCGAACGCTGTGTTGCTTTGCTGCCTCGGGATGTTCGCGGACGTTGATTGAGTCGATTCTCAAACCCTTCTTTTTCAACCCTGCGACCGCAGGGTCCATTCGGCATTTGCCATTTCACGACGGGGCGTACAAATAGAGGACGTGGCCTCTGGCCGAGCCGGGGTCGACGATCACATAGGGCCGGATCTGTTCCCAGTTCAGCATCACCGCGATCAGCACGGGAATTCCGAAACTGGCGACCGCGGCGACCAGCACAGGAATCTGTTTTTGCGAAATCATCGGGCGCATCCAGGTGGACAGCTTCGTCCGGTGCCAGAGATCGTGCGGCCCGGACAACAGATACTGCCAATTGTCGAATCAGAGCCGCTCCAGCAGGGCTCCTGTTCAATAACCTGGAACACGGCAGGTGTCCGGTCGAAGCAAATTCGAAAAGGCGACAAAAAAGGGTTCGGACTCTGAGGGTGTTGCCGATTGTCGGGAGGAAACCCGCTCCCATCCGGCGGCGGATTGCCCGCAACTCCCGTTCAGCGGGTCAGGCGAACAGCTCTTCGATCACCCCGCCGCGACTGTGGCGCGGACTGCCGAATTTCTCAATGCGGTGCCCCATCGCATGGGCCACCGAGATCCACAGGCGATTGTGTGGCATGTGGTCGAACTGCAGCGCCTGTCCGCTCTTCCAGCCCATTCCGCCACCGACCAGCACAAAGGGGATGTCGCTGAGCGAATGCGAGTTGCCCTTGCCCAACTCATTCGTCCAGACAATGGTGGTGTGATCCAGCAACGTGCCCGCACCATCCGCTTCGGGCGTGTTTGCCAGCTGTCGGGCCAGCGCCGCAATCTGTTCGCAGTACCAGCGATTGATCGTGACAAGTTTCTCTGCGGCGTCCTGTTTTTCGTCTGGTTCATGCGACAACTCGTGGTGCCCCTCCTCAATCCCCAAAAACTTCATTTTGGCGTTGCCGACGGAATTGGTGTACTGCAGCGTGGCGATACGGGTCATTCCCGTGCGCAGGGCGGCAACCAGCAGGTCCTGTTGCGCCTGGCTGATGGCGGGCATGTTGTCCCCGTTCAGTTCGATCGCGCCGTCCACCGGCGGCAATTGTCCGGGGATTTCACTGTCGGCAGAACGCAGTTCAAGTTCTTTCTGGCGAACCCAGTCGAGATGGTCGTTCAGCCGGGCCTGGTCTTCGCCGCTGACCGATGCGGCAACGGATTTCAGATCCGCGGCCACAATCTCCAGCACGCTGCGCAAACTCTCCCGGTCACCCACAACGCCAAACAGTTTCTGAAACAGCCGCCGCGGGTCGGCGATGGGAGTCACCGGCCGGTTGGCAGCGCTGTAAACCATTCGGGTCCAGACGTCAGCCCGGTCCGGCACCAGAACCCCCAACTCCAGCGAACCAAACCGGCAGCGTGTTGCCGGGTCGGACTGGAAAAAGTTGGCCAGTTCCTGGTCAATCGAAATTCCGCGGGGCCATCCGGCCGGAGTATTGCCGCCACCCTGAATATTTCCTGGCGACAACTCAATCCCGGTCAGCAGACATCCCATGCCGCGCATATGGTCATCGCCGTCACCCCGAATCCGGTTGTCGATGCCATGCAGCACCAGGGTCCGGTCGCGAAACTCTTCCAGAGGTTGCAGAATTTCCGGCAATTCACCCAGATCACCCAAAGGTCCACCGGAAGCGGGCCAGAATTTCGACGGGATCGTCCCATTCGGGCTGAATACAATCACCAGTCGCCGGGTTTCCGGATTCTGGCGGATTGCACGCTGCCCGGCAGCGGATGCCGATGGCAACCATCCGGCCAGTCCCGCCACCAGCGGCGCGCCCAGCAGGGCCCGCAGACTTTCACGCCGATTCAGATTCATTTTCGCGGCTCCCGCTGCCCGATTCATTTGCACTGCATCATTCCTTTTTCGTTTCAAAGACTGCTGCTTCCGCCACGATATCCAGAATCAGCTCGCGAACATTGCAGCCGTTTTTCATAAAGTCACCCGTCAACCGGTCCGCGAGGTCGTCTCCGTAGGCCGCCACGGGCTGTTTCACAAGATGCTGGAAAATCGACTCGACGAAATTGCGATACGTCTCCCGTTCGCCGACCAGGTACTCCGCCAGGTCCCGCGGGCCATTCAATTCATGCGGCTGGCCATTGGCGGCATAGTGAATGACATGGGTGTCGACGGGATGGGCATTGTCCGAATCGCGGGCCCGGCCGACGGCGTCCAGTCGCTCCAGCGCGAATCCGAGCGGATTGATCACGCGATGACACGACATGCAATTGTCCGCCCTGGTCTGGAACTCCACCCGCTGCCGCGTGGTCATGGCCAGATCATAGTCCTCCCCCAGCGGATCGACCGCGACCGGGGGCGGTTTCAGCTGCCATCCCAACAGGCGTCGCGACACAAACACGCCCCGGTGAATCGGCGATGTCGAACGAAAATAGGCCAGTTTGCTGAGCAACAGCGGATGGGTCAGCAACCCCGCACGCTCGGCGGAATCCATCGACACGGGCTGAAACAGATCCCCGGACAGAGTCTCGTCCGCCCCCGATCCCGCAACTCCCGATTCTGCAGCAGCCGATTTCGCCTCTCCCGATTCCGCAGCAGCCGCTTCCGCCTCTCCCGCTTCCGCAGCGGTATCAATCGCATAAAACTTTTTCATCCGCGCGTTCATCCAGATTTCGCTGGACAAAAACAGCTGGCGAAAGTCACCCTGCCCTTCCCAGACCGTGTGATCAACAAACAGCTGCAACGATGTTTTCAAATCGCCCACCAGCGCGTCGTCGAACCCTGCGAACCGGTCGGGGTCTTTGGAAACCTCCGCTGCGGCGTCCATCTCCAGCCACTCCACGAAGAACTGGCGGATCTTGGCCCGGGAGCGCGGATCGTCCAGCAGGCGTCGTGAGTGCTCCAGCACCTGTTCCCGCGTCTGCAGTCCCCCGCTCCAGGCCGACTGCAACTGGGGATTGTCCGGAATCGAGTCCGTCAGAAACAGACTGATCCGGTTTGCCCGCAGGCGGCCGGGATTTGCGGGAGCGACCAGTTCGGGATAAAGAAACCGGGGCGATTTCAGAATGGCCATCAACGATCGTTTCAGCTGCAGTGCCGGAGACCCGGCGGTGTCGAAAAAGTCGCTGATATAGAGCTGCTTTTCCTCGTCGGAAAGCGGTTTCCGAAAGGCGGCTGACGCAAACTTCGCACAGAACTCCCGGGCTCCCGCACCCGCTGTTTCGGACCCGGGCGGCGTGCCCACCAGTTTTTCAAATCCCTCCAGAACGAAATCGGCCGTTTCAATCGCCGCCGCAGAAGTCGCTTCGTCCCACTCCCGCGAAACCAACGTGCCGCGCGGATACCCCGTGCTGCTGTCGTCGGGCGGAAAGTGCGTTTCCACCACAAACACCCGCTGAACCCACTGGCCGGAAAGATACCCGGGAGGGATCTCGCTGACGGTTCGCGCACCTGGCAGGCGCCAGCCGAGCTGTATCGCGGCCACCGGATCCTTGAACTTGTGATACGGCAGGTAAATCCGGTACCAGCGTCCGCCCAGCAGTTTGATGGTGGCACTGTGACGGGGAGCCTCGGGTGTCGAAACCCAGCCGTCAATCAGCGGGACGTCGTCGTTGTTGACATGCAGTTTGAATCCATTGGGCGTATCGACCACGAACTCGTAGGTTCCGGTTTCGGGTGCGAAAATCGAACCGCTCCAGACAATCGAAAATTCTTCAGCCTGGATTTTTTCCGCATCGGGACTGGCTTCGCCAAAGTCAAACCGGATCCGGCTGTCCGTTCGCGCCAGCAGCGGATCGCTTTTCCAGAACTCCCGGCTATTGCGATACTCTGCCGACAAACCGCCCGCAGTTTCCGGCCGGGTCGTCCCGACCAAACCAGCAAAAATGTCCGCCAGCGAATTCTCGTATTGAGTGACGGTCAAATGAGACAGCTCAATCCGCGGCGGAGCGGCCTGCTCCGGCCCGGCCAGGAAATTCCTGAGAATAAAATCGGCCACCCTCCCGGCGTCTTCACCAGCAACCAGTTCGGGATTCCCGACCGGCATTGTTTGTTCAATAAAGGAACCCAGCTCCTCCCGCGTTGCCGGTCCGGCAATAGGATGATCGAACTGGCCAGCGACACCTTCGTTCCGGGCGCCGTGACACTGAACGCAATGCTGGACAAAAATCTCCTGACCGCGATCGGGACTCTGCGCGGCCAGCTCACCACCGGCGACCAAAATCGCAATCCAGACCGTTACGACCAGGCTTTGGCAGATCTGCCGGTTTGTTTGTAAGCTGGATGTGGTTTGATGCATGCCAGAAATGTCAGTGGGGGTAGTTCAGTCTGGAATGCCATCATCCCGCGACGCGTTAACATTATTCTTGAGCCTGTCCCAGGAAGGGTCTGACCCGCTCTGCTTTTGCAGGGGTTTTCCCCTTTTTTTGGAGACTGGCGATCCGTCACCATTCTCCCGCAGGGCTCCCGCCCGAACCACCCCGGACCAGAAAAAAATGAAATTGCGACTTTTGGGCTCCAGCCAGATCGCTGTCACGCCCGTGGCCCTTGGGCTGTGGCCGATTGCCGGGATGACCACCCTCGATACCACCGAGCGGGACAGCCTCGATACGATTCGCGCTGCGCTCGATTGCGGGATCAATTTCTTCGACACGGCCTACTGCTATGGTGCCGACGGCATCAGCGAACAGCTGCTGGGCCGGGCGTTGCACGGTATTCGCGACCAGGCCGTGGTGGCCACCAAATGCGGAATCCACTGGGCACCCGACGGCACCCGAATCAATGACGCTTCCCCGTCGAGGATCCGGACCGAGATCGACTCCAGTCTGCAGCGACTGCAAATGGAACAGGTCGATCTGCTGTACCTGCACAGCGCTGACGGGCGGACGGCGATCGAAGACACGGCCGCGGAACTGGCCGCGATTCAGGCTGCGGGCAAATGCCGGATCGTGGGCGTGTCGAATCTGTCGTTTGATGACCTGAAAGCTTTTCATGCGGTCTGTCCGGTGACCGTCGTGCAGTACCGTTACAACCTGCTGCAACGCGAGCTGGACCAGGAAATTCTGCCGTGGTGCCGGGCTGAAAATGTTTCCGCAGCGATTTACTGGCCGCTGATGAAGGGAATGCTGGGAGGCAAAATGAGGCGGGACTGGAAATTCAGTCCGGCTGACAAACGATTGCAGTATCCGATGTTCCAGCCGCCCCAGTGGCAGTGGAACCAGAATTTTCTGGACCGTCTCGAAACGATCGCCGTCAACGCTGGCATGAATATCCCCCAGCTGGCCGTCGCCTGGTCGGTGTGCCAGCCGGGTGTCACCGTGGCGCTTTGTGGAGCCAAACGGCCCTGGCAAATCGCCGAAACCGCTGTGGCGATGAACAAAACGCTGGACGACGCGACTCTGCTGGAAATTCGTCGCGCGATCGCCGCTCGCGAGCAGGTGGAAGCCGCCGCGACTGCTAGCTGATTCGCACGTTGCGTTTTTGGGAGCGAACGGTACCCCGAATCGTGCCAGCAAAAAATCGGTCTTGGAGTTTGATCCGCCCGGCAGATAGGCTGCTCGCCATGCGGGTTGCCGCATCGGGGAACCAAAACCAACCCCCGTTCGTAAGATTGGCCTGTTTGTTTGGATTGTCTGTTTCCAGACGCGCCATTCCTCCGGGATGGCCGTTGACCCGCAGAACGGGTTCGACCCCGTTGGGGGGACAGACATCAATCCGAAATCGGTGAACGAGGCCTGTTTCAGGGAATCGAAACTGGCGTTGTCACCACCGCGAAACACGACCGCGAAAACCGCGCAGCAAGTGCGGGTTTTTCCCTGGCGGCGCACCCCTCAAGACTGGAGAGAGCATGGACGCTCGACGGATTCTGTTGGCCTGGACAGCTTTTTCCCTGCTGACTGTATCGGTGTCACTGGGCCAGCAGATGTACAGCGCCGAATCGAACAATTTCTCCGTCGTGGCGCCGGACCCCCGGCTGGCCGCGGAGACCGCCCGGCTGGCCGAACAGTTTCGCAAACAACTGGCCGAGCAGTGGCTGGGTCACGAGTTGCCCACGTGGCAGGAGCGTTGCCCCATTCGGGTTGAAATCTCTCCCCATGCCGGTGGCGAAACGACTTTTGCGTTCAATGGCCCGCCGGGAACAGCGGAACCGTCCGGTTGGCGGATGCGGATTTTTGGTCCACCCGAGCGGATTCTCGATGCCGTCCTGCCCCATGAAGTCACGCATACGATATTTGCCACGCATTTTGGCCAGCCCCTGCCCCGCTGGGCGGATGAAGGAGCCTGCACGACGGTCGAACATGTAAGCGAACGGGAAAAAATCCAGAAATTGCTGATCGAATACCTGACCGCGCGGCCTTCGCGCGGCCTGCCGTTCAATCGCATGTTCACGATGAAACAGTATCCTGACAATCCGGCCGGGATGTTGCCACTGTACGCACAATCCTATTCGGTGGCCCGCTATCTGATCATGCAGCGTGGTCATCAGCATTTTGTCAGCTTTGTGCAGCGCGGGCTGGACGAAGAAAAAAACCAGAATCCCCTCCGCGCCTGGGACCGGGCGATCAGTGAGTTTTACGGCTACGAAGATCTTTCGGATTTTCAGCTGACTTGGCAGGCCTGGGTGGCTGGCGGCAGTCGCGATGCTTCACCGGCAGTCGTCGCGGCGTTGCCCAACTCGCAGTCCTCTGCGCCCGTCATCGCGGCCGCCTACACGACGACGGATGGCAACGGGACCGTTACGCAGAATGGCGCGCCGCAATTTGCCGGTCAGGACGCCGGGCTGAGCCCCATCGACACGCTCCCCGCCGATTCGTGGTATCGGCAGCAACTTTCGCGGCCAGTCGCAACCGACCCGGTCAGCAACCACTCCCTCCGCAGGATCGACAGCACGCTCCCTGCCGGCGCTTCCGGCGGCCTCCCTCGCGAAACATCCCGCGGCACCATCTGGCGCTAACCTGCTTACCTGCTGTTGAGGGGTAGCGTCCCGGCGCAAGCCGTCCGGAAACTCGAAACGACCGCCAGAAGCCTGTAGCGGAACGGCGCAAGCCGTCCGGTCCGCCCCTGAACAGGCACGCATTCGTGCGGCGCCGAGTAGCGGCCCGGCGCAATCCGTCCGGTGAGTGAACTGCCGTCGAGCGTTCTGAAAAAAACCGGGAGCATGTATCCCTTTCTCCGAAAACGTCGCGGTTAGCCGCGGGATCATCCCGACCGGGACGGCCCGACAAATATAGTGGAACCTTTGGGCGGGACAGCGCGTCAGATTCCCGGGCAACGGCACCACGCCAGCCACCCATAGCGGCACGGCGCAAGCCGTCCGGCAACACCTAACCCATTCCGGCGCCCCCCTTTTTCCCGGCACTCCATGACCCACCCCCAACAGGCCTGAAAATCGCCCGAATTCCGGGGCGTACCCTCCAGCCCCAATCGTCCCGGACCTGACCGTCGTGAGGTTCTGGAACCTCCTTGTTGTAAAAATCATCGGATCGCCCGGATTTTCCCACATTCCACATGCAAGTCAAATCTATTCTTTTGTCATCCTGAACCGTTTTACTCTGGAGTCCGTTTCCATGCCCTTTCGCAGCCTGTACACCCGATCACTGGTCTGTGGTCTGATGACTGTTTTCAGTTTGTTGGCAGGAACAACGGTCATGGCAAGGCAGCGCCAGGAGATTCCCGATATCGAAATATTTGCGCTCGCCACCGATCGCGACGCAGTGCTGAAGAATCTCGTGCCAGGTTCCGAAGAGGATTTCTTTCTGCGGTCCCTGCATGGCCAGAACAATCGCCAGCTGGAGATGGTGGACGGATTGCTGGCGCAGTGGAAACAGCAGTACGGCGAGACGGAACAGTGGCGATCGATGACCGCGCGGCAGGCGATTCTGAAATACGATGCCCATCCCGAATTCACCACCGCATTCCTGAAACAGGAATTCAGCCTTCGTTACGATCACCAGCGGCGTCTGCCACCGGCGGCACAGAATCTGCCTTCGAGGCTCGAAACGTCGCTGATCGACCGCGAACGGCTGATCCAGCGCGACTTGCAGCGCAACCGCGACCTTTCGCGACTGAGTGATGCCGCCCTCTATCAGCTGGGCGGCCTGGTAAACGACCTCGATGTCGGGCAAAAGCGGAATCTCCTGAGACGCATCACGCTGCCCGATTTTCCGGGCCTGACCGATTTGATCGTTGCCGAGATGCGGGACCGGGACAGCGGCGGATTTGGCAGTATACCAGTTCACTTTCTGCTCACCACCGAACAGCTGCGGGAGTTGTCGACTCGCCTGCCGGAACTGGCGGGCAACGCGCAGTTTGTCCATCACTTTGTCAGCCATCTGTACAGCGGGCCGGTGGCCTTGCCCCGTTACTGGGAAACCCGAATCGCGGACCTCGACCGCGTGATCGAATATCTGCGGCCGCTGCCGGCCACGCAGAATTCGCTCAAGGCCGCGGCGTTGCACGAACGTCTGCGTCTGGCCAGCCAGCAGGGTCAGTACGATCTGGGGATGTTTCTGGAGTACCTGCGACTGCCCCGCAACGTGCATTACATGCACCCGCGTTTTCTGAAAGCGTTGCCGACCGGGCCCGAACAAGTCAATCTTTCGGAAAATTTCCAGGCGATCCTGCTTTGTGCGCCACCGCATGACGACGCCGAACTGGTCAGCGATTACCTGCAGCATATCCTGCGCGATGCCGGCGCCGTCTCCAGCTTCACCGACCTGATTGAGCAGGATTACCTCAACGCGCAACTGGCGACGGCCCAGGTGCTGGCCGGTAACGGGGACGCCAGCCGCTGGTCGACGATTCTCGGCCCGGCCCGTTATCGCGAACTGGTTCAGCGTATCGACCTGGAATTCAACACGGTGGACCAGCTCTGGTACCAGCCCGCCGAAGCCGTCAGCGTTTCACTGCGGGTCAAAAATGTCGACGAGGTCGTCGTTCGCATTTTCGAATTGAACACACTGAACTGTTACCGCGACAACCCCAATTCGATCAGTGCCGATCTGTCCGTCGAAGGCCTTGTTCCCAACCACGAACGAAAGATCAAACGCGACCAGTCGCCGGCAATCCAGTCCATCGAGACCGTCGAATTGCCCGAACTGGACCATCGCGGTGTGTATTTGGTCGATTTTATTGGCGGCGGAAAGAACTGCCGGGCGCTGATTCGCAAGGGACGGTTGACCGCCACAACCAGCCTGACCGTTGCGGGCCATGAGTTTACGGTTCTGGACGAAAGCAACACGCCGGTCTCTCCCGCCAGTGTCTGGGTCGGCGGCAGGAAATTCGATTCGGGCACCGACGGAAAGGTCTTTGTGCCGTTTTCCAATTCGCCTGGCCTGCAGCCGGTGATCGTCCAGCATCATGATTTTGCCGATTTGGCTACGGCTGAGATCGCCAGGGAAAACTGGACCATGAATGTCCAGATGCACGTGGACCGCGAAGGACTGATTCCCGGAGCGGACGCGCAGATTCTCGTGCGGCCATCGCTGTCGGTCGCGGGCATCGCGGTCCCGGCCAGGGGCACGCTGCAAAACGTCAACCTCGTATTGACGGTCACCACCATCGATGGTGACAGCGCTATCAGGAATTTCCGCGATCTGCCGGTGGACGAAGCGGGTGAGATTGTGATTGATTTTCTCGTGCCACCTCGGCTGCGCAGTCTGGCACTGCAGCTGAACGGCACCGTTCGCGTGCAGAGCCAGAGCACGGACCAGGAGTTGGCCGACAGCACCGGCTTTGCCGTGAACCGGATCGACGGCACCGCAGAAATTGTCTGCCCGCACCTGATTCTGAATCGCAACCAGTACGTGATCGAGTTGTTGGGCCGCAATGGCGAACCGCGGGCGAATTGGCCTGTGGCCCTGAGACTGAATTCGGTTTGGTCGAACGATCCGGTCGATGTGACTTTGCAGACGGATGATGCCGGACGTTTGGTTCTCGGAGAACTGAAGGGGACCGTTGCCCTGACGGCCACGGTCACGGGTGGCAGTCCGGTCAGCTGGAATCTGGGCGGACTTGAATTCCAGTCGCTGCCCTCGACGATGACGGTTGTGGCTGGCGAAGATTTCCGTTTGCCCGTGTCAGCATCGTCGACCGCTGCCGGTCAGGACCTGTTCCAGCCGACCCTGTTTCAGATTCACCAGAACATTTTCCGGGAAGAGCTGCCGGGGAAAGTTATGGTGGAGGACGGCTGGATGAAAATCGGTGGGCTGGAGAGCGGCGACTATGTGCTGAAAACACCGGCCGGTGAGCAAATCCGGATCTGGAGCATCGCCGGACGTCAGGCGGGATCCCACCTGGTCAACGACCTGATGGAGGCCACACTGCCAACCGCCCCCGCGCCGACTCTCGCCGGTATCACCGAAAACGAACAGCAAATCCGGATTCAGGTCGCCGGTGCAACAGCGTCGACGCGGGTTCACGTCCTGGCCACGCGCTACGTTCCGGCTTTTCCGGCCGGCAGTACCCTCGGGGGTTTGCGGGATGCGCCACCGGTGCGGCGTTTTCATCGCTGGGATAGCAACCGGTATGTTTCTGCCAGGAAACTGGGCGACGAATACCTGTATATCCTCAATCGCCAGTCGATGGAGCGTCTGGCCGGCAACCTGCTGGAACGGCCTTCTCTGCTGCTGGCTCCCTGGTCACTCGGGCCGACTGAGAACCAGGGGGAAGTCCTGGCCAGTGACGACGCCATGAAACCCGGTGCCGCGATGGATCGCGCGGCAGGTGCCGAACATGCGGGCGATCCCCGGAATCAGGCCGGTGCGAATGCGCGCGATGATTTTGCCAACCTGGAATACTTGATGGATGGAACCTTTGTGCTGGACAACATGCGTCCGGACAAAGACGGATTCGTCAGCGTCGATATCGAATCGCTCGGTGACAAGCACCACCTCACGGTAGTTCTGGTGGATCTGTTTTCGACCACCGTGCGCACGCATGCCCGCGCGGTCAAACCGCTGGAATCCCAGGACCGGCGACTGGTGGAAACGCTGCCCGTCGACCAGCATTTGTCGCTGGAAAAACGGATCGAGGTCCAGCCGGGCGAGAAGGCCTTTGTGGTCGACGACATTCTGACGTCGCGATTTGAGTCGGTCGATGATCTGGGCGACGCCTGGAAACTGCTCGCCGCGACTTGCGATGACAGCGAATTGCCCAAATTCGAATTCATTGTCCGCTGGAATCAGCTGAAAGTGGACGAGAAGCGGAAACTGTACGAAGAACACGCCTGTCACGAACTGAACTATTTCCTCTACCGCAAAGACCCCGGATTTTTCGGGGACGTCATCCTGCCACTGATTCGCAACCGGCACTGGACGACGTTCATGGACCAGTACCTGCTGGAGATGGATCTGGCGGAATGGACCAGTCCGTGGCGTTTTTCGAAACTGAATACGTTTGAGCGGATCCTGCTGGCGCAGCGGCTGGCTGGCCAGCGACCTGGAATTCTGCGGCACATCGACGAACTGACTGCAATACTGCCGCCGGACGATTTGTTGATGGACGGATTGTTCGAAGCCGCCGTCGTGGGTGGCAGTTTGAACGAAGACCCGGCGCGGCGCGAACTGCTGGAGCGAAAATTCGCGGCAGACAAAGCCGTTCGCTCGGCGGCGCCTCCCTCCCCGGCTCCGCAGCCCGGCGCCGCAGCGCCGGAAAGTGAAGCAATGGGCAGGGGCGGCGGAGCGACCCGGTTCCGACGCGGCGGGCGCGATTCCGCCGAACAGATGAAGCAGCTTGCGGCAGATCTGGACGATGCGACCGGGAATGCACCGCAGGGTGACATTGAAGGGAAAAAAGCCGAGTTGAGACGGGGCATCCGGCTGGGACAAATCAGCGGCGATGAAGCGGAACAGGCCGTGGAACTGCTGATGCAGCTGGAATCAGATGGGGAGTCCGCCGAGATGGGCAAGGACGCATTTTTCAGCAAACGGGGCCGTCTCGACAACCGCAACCTCGAAGGTTTTTACCAGTCGATCAAACCGACGGAACGCTGGGTGGAATACAACTACTGGCGGATTCGCCAGATTGAGTCGACTGCAGACCGAATTGGCGTCAATCGTTTTTGGCGGCAGTTTGCCGGACACAACGCAGCCGAAGGTTTCCTCAGCCCCGACTTCATCCAGGCACATCGCAACCTGAGCGATGTGATTCTGGCCCTGGCGGTTCTGGATTTGCCGGAACAGGCCGAAGAACCGAAAGTCGAGTTTGTGGAACGCGAAATGCGTTGGCTCGCGCCCCATGACGCAGTCGTCTTTCATCAACAGCTGCGACCGCTGCCGACGGCACCGGGCGCTACCCGGGTGATGGTCAGCGAAAACTTTTTTGATGCCGCCGACCGGTACCAAACCGTCGACAATCGCCGCATGGACAAATTTGTCAGCAGCCAGTTTTTCACGAACAAACTGTACGGATCGCAAGTCGTCGTGACGAACCCCACCAGCACGCCGCAGTCGGTCAGCCTGCTGGTGCAGATCCCGCAAGGCGCGATCGCGGTGTCCGGTTCCCGCGAAACGCGCACGATTCAGCTGGAACTGCCCGCCTTTGGATCGGCCAGCCATGAGTACTGGTTCTATTTTCCAGCGGCCGGCGAATTTGTGCACTATCCGGCCCATGCAGCCGATGACGGGTTAATTCTGGCGTGGGCCAATACGGTTCCCTTCAACGTTATCGACGAACAGGCCCGCGCGGACAGGGAATCCTGGGAATTCGTGTCGCAAAACGGCAGCGATGACGAACTGCTGGCCTGGATGGCGGCCGCAAATTTGCAGCAGGTCAATCTGGCCGACATCGCATGGCGGATGAAAGAGCCCGGGTTTTTTGATCGCGCGACGGAGCTGCTGTCCAGCCGTTTCATCTACAACCCGGTGCTCTGGTCCTATTCTGTCCTGCACCAGAATACCGTTCGCATCGGCGAGTACCTCGCGAACGAACAGAACTTTGTCAACCGGTGCGGACCGGCGCTGGAGAGCACGCTGTTGACGATCGAACCCGGGATGCGCGGATGGTACGAGCATGTCGAGTTTTCACCGCTGATCAACGCCCGTGCCCACCAGACGGGTGCCAGCCGGAAAATCCTCAACAGCGAACTGTTGCAGCAGTATTCGTCCCTGCTGGGAATTCTCGCTGCCCAGGCCAGCCTGTCCGACGACGACCGGATGGCGATTGTCTATTACCTGCTGGTGCAGGATCGTGTGTCCGAAGCGATCGAATGGTTTGGCCAGATCGACGCCAGCAGGGTTGCGGGGAAACTGCAGTACGATTACGCCGCCGCATGGCTGGCTATTTCCCGGGCGGATCCGGACCAGGCAGCGACGATCGCCGGGCGCTACACCAGTTATCCTGTGGCCCGCTGGCGCAACCGGTTCCAGGCCGTGGCCGACCTCGTACTGGAAGCCGGAGGGAAGGGTGCCGCCATTGTCGATCCCGACAGCGCGCTGCAACAGCAAACGGCCCAGGCCGAAACCATGCCCTCGCTGAATGTGGAAACTTCCAGCGAAGGACTGGTGATCGATTACCGCAATCTGCAGTCGGTGCAGATCGACTATCACCAGATGGATGTCGAGTTGCTGTTCTCGCGAGATCCGTTCAACAGCGGTTCGCGCAGCGGCCATTCCCTGGTCCGCCCCAACCTGTCCGAATCGGTCGATTTGCCGGCGGGGCAGACCCGACTGGTTCACCCGATACCGGAATCGGTCCGGCGAACCAACGTGATCGCCGAAGTCCGCGGCGGGGACCAGCAGGTCTCGCAGACGGTCTATTCCAACAACCTGGACGTTCAGATGGTTCCGGCGATGGGGCAGTTGCAGGTCCGCACGCGTTCCGACGGCACAGTTCTGGCTGCGACCTACGTCAAGGTATTTGCCGAGACCTCTTCGGGTGAAGTCATCTTTTTCAAGGATGGCTACACGGATATACGCGGCCGGTTTGACTACGTGACGCAGAGCAATGTGCCTCTGGACAACGTCATCCGGCTGGGCGTTCTGGTCAAAAGCGACCAGCACGGCTGTATGATCCGCCAGTCCGGTCCGCCGCAAAGATAAAATCAGATTTTGTTGCAAAGATCTGGCAATTCCGGCAGAATGGAACCGTTGCCGGCCACGGGCACCCCGTTTTTGTTTCCGGAAAGGGAAAATTTTGGCGAGGGAAACCTGGACCGGGGCATTGACGTACCAATTCAGGGGCAAGAAATGATGGACATCTCCGGTCTGTTCGCGTGGGTGGCGATCACCCAGTCGCAAATCATCCCGCTCTTCGCGATTGCCGTGGGTGGTTCGTTGGTCCTTGTATTTCTCTGCCGTATCATTCGCATGATCGAGTTCACCAGCAGGAACTACTATCAGGCCCAGCTGAAAATGAAAATGATCGACAAGGGCTATTCGGCCAGCGAAATCGAACGGGTGGTCCAGCTGCAGGTTGGCGATCCCGCCGGAAAATGGGAACCGTTGATGCCGGCCAAGCCGGAACGATTCTGAAAGCCAACCCCGAACCGGTCGAGCTTCCCTGATGCTTACATTCCACCGGGAAGGACCGGGAACGAAGGAGGATTGAGGAGGATGGAGTCAGGGCCAGACCCTCGTCGTACCACACAAGTGACGATAGCAAGAATTTACCCCGGTAGGGGTTTGAAGCCATTAGCCGTGGGTTGAGCGCAGCGATACCCACGGAAACCAAATCTTGTTAAACGAGCACCCTGAAAGGGTGCCAGCCAGTGATCCGGCGGTTCAGCAAAATAGAACAGGGTTCGGATCGTGTGAGGTGTTTTCTGGCACGCCTTCGACGTGCATCGGTGCCCGCCGACAACCTGAAGTGTTCACCGCTCTCATACCTCCGGCTAATGGCTGTAACTTCTTTGGAGTTTTGATTTCCCGATTCGCACTACGGCGTGCATGGAAATCGGCTGGAAAAAGATGTGTGGTACGATGAGGGCCAGGCCGCAGGTCCCGGATTGTGAAATTTTTCACACGGATTTCTCTGGCGGATTGCTTTCAGTGGTCCGCGCGAGGGCTACAATTAACTTGAGCCTGCACAGTTCTTTTCTCATCCAGGGAGCAAGTCATGGCGTATACGTTTCTCACGGCCACAGCCGATCATCCTGTAGCCAAGGATATCATGAAGACCAAACTGGTCACCTTCGGCCCCGACGACGATGTTTTTACAGCCGTCTCCCGAATGATGAAGAACCGGGTCTCGGGAGCGCCGGTCGTCGATGCGAACAACCGGCTGCTGGGAGTGTTGTCCGAAGAGTCGGTCATTCGCGCCTTGCTGGTTGCCGAATATGACCAACTGCCGTCCAGTCGGGTGGAGGCCTTCATGGACCGCAATCCGGCGACCATTCAGGAGGACACACAACTGATCACGATGGCACAGTTGATTGTGGGGGACCATCGCCGGCGATTGCCGGTACTGCGGGATGGAGTTCTGGTGGGTCAGGTCAGTCGGCGGGAGGTTTGTGCGGCCGCGGTCGAAGCGGCCAAATCCACGCGCGCTCCGGAAAGCAGTTTGCTGTATCTGTCGGCGTTGCGAAAAATGTCCGACGCGCCGCAGGTCTGATCATGGCACGAGTCTGATCGCGCCACAGGCCTGATCGCCATCGCGGAACCGCTGGACGGGCCATTTTCCAGTGTCCCGGCGACTGGTTTTCTGCATCTCTCTGCCAACGCGATGGGGATCTGGCTGAAAATGGCTGAGTTCTCGAAAGGGCAGGTTGTGGTTTGATTTTGCAGCGACTTGCGAGTTTTTTCTGGCCAGCTTTTTTTTGCTGCACGTTAGGCCAGTGGCTTTCTGGCATTGACTTTCAACTGGGGAACAGGCGGCCGAACGGATGGTGATCTTCGATCAGAGTGTGGATTTTTTTGGGGACCGCGGTTTGCGCGGCAGCAACAACTTCCGCGCCGCGCAGGCTTCATCGGCCACCAGCCGGTTACACCCAAGAGATTTTGCATGTCATCAGCAGCCACCCCCATTCCGGTCATCATGATCGCCAGCCGACAGGCACCTCGCGTATCGGATAGGGCGGCCATCGAGGCCACGATGTGGGTCTGGGTTTCTAACCAGTTTTGGCCACGGGCCGGTTCGGAACCCATTGGATGTTTGCCAAATTGCAGGTTCACCTGAGCAGCTGGAAAACGGCGAAGTTCGCCATGACAACAAGAGCGTCGACAGCGATGTCGCGCCTTTGGCCGAAACCATCGCTTTCGGCAACTTCATCCTGAACTCGAATTGTGTTGAGGTTTTCCGGTTTTGCCTTTTGGTATGGACATTCCCTGATTTCTGGTTGAATTGCTGTTAAAACCCGAAGAACTCTCTTTAACAACCTTTGTTTTTCGTTCTTGCTTCTGTTTGCCTGAGACGACTGGCACAACGCACCGGACCGAAGTTGGCATCGGGCGTTTTAACGGCCTCAATTCCAGGGGTCGGAGTCAGGGAGATCAAAAAGAGTTCAATGTGCAACACTATCTGCAAATTGCCTGTCTCATGTTCATTTCATGGTCGGGTCCGGTTTTATTCGCCCAGTCCAACGAATCGTCTTCGCGTTACCGGTTCCGGTTGACAACCTTTCCGGAAGTCAACGGATCGAATCCCGCGCCTGTCGTTTCTGCGCCCGACGGCACGACCCGTGTGTCCGGAGCGGGTGCTGGCGAGGCGTCTGGGAACCAGTCATGGACCGGCCACGCGGCCCAAGATACGGCAAAACCTGAAGCTGCTGATATGGAAGCTCAAGCGCCAGTTGCCCAGGGCATCGATGCCGATGCTGCAGCGGGGGATGTGCCAGGTACTCTGCCGGCCATCGCCGCTGCATCAGAGACCGCTGATTCTGAAGCCGTCGACACGGAAGTTAAACCCTGGAAGCTGTTTCGCTCCACAAATCTTGATTTGGGTGGCTGGTCACAAACGGGCTATCACAATCGCAGCACCGGGATGTTCAACAATCGTCCGGATCAGCTGCAGCTGCATCAGCAATGGTTTTACGCAGAAAAGAAAGCCGATGGCGAACATGGCACGGATTTCGGCTTTCGCATGGATTATGTCTATGGGACTGATGGACCGGACACCCAGGCCTTTGGAAACCCGCCAGGAAGTTGGGACGAAGGCTGGGACAACGGCGGGGCCTACGGACATGCGATTCCACAGCTGTATGGCGAGATCGCTTCGGGTGATTTTTCCGTCAAAGTCGGCCACTTTTTTACACCGGTCGGATATGAGGTGGTTCAGGCACCGGGCAATTTCTTCTATTCTCACGCTTATACGATGTACAACGCCGAGCCGTTTACTCACAGCGGCGCGCTGGCCACACTGGCGATGGGCGACCTGACAACTTACGCCGGATGGTCGAACGGATGGGACACCGGGTTTGCGGACAATGGCGGCAGCACTTTTTTAGGAGGTGCCAGCCTGGATCTGAATGAAGAAACCAACCTGACTTATATCACGACGATCGGCAGAATCGGCAACGGTACCGACCAACAGGGTTATTCCCACAGCATCGTCCTGAATCGTCAACTGACCGACCGGACCAGCTGGATCGCCCAGTCGGATCTGCTCGATTTTGATGGCACGCTCTTCGCGGACCGGAAGGCCTTCGGAATCAACAACTACCTGATCACCCAGCTGAATGACCGCTGGTCCACCGGCACCCGGTTTGAGTGGTGGCGTCCGGAAGTCGCGCCGGGAGATCGCGCCGACCTGTACAGCCTGACTTTCGGGCTGAACTGGAAACCGCATTGCAACATGGTCTTTCGTCCGGAAGTCCGCTGGAGTCGTGACGATGCCGGCATTGTCGTCCCCGCCCCGGACAACAACCGCCTCGGATTCGGGATCGACTTGATTGTCACCTTCTGACCAGGTGTGCGCCCTGCCGGCCGGATGACATCTTGCGAAGAAGCTTTCACCAATTGTGACGCCACGATCCTGCCACAAAAAAAGTCGCCCGGACACGAAGGCCCGGGCGACAGGTTCATTGTCACGCGGCTACTGCCTACTGGGCACAACAGGTTGGGCAGCAGGCAGGAGTGCATTCGCAATTCCCACCCGTGTCGCAGGCACAACCATTCGCGTCGCAGACGCAGACTTCGCAGACGCAGGCATCACCACAGCAGGCACAAGGTGCCACCGGGGTTGAGCCATTCAACGCAGCGACGGCAAAGGGAGTTGCCACAAGACTGCCGACAACCGCAAGACCGAGGAACATTTTCCTGTACATTCTGAAATCTCCAAAACTGAAAAGTGAATTGAATCAACACGTTTCAGCCAGGATTTATTTGGTCCAGACACACAGAGTGGCCTGACGCCTGTTGTGAGAGACAACCGGTCGATCGGGAACTTCCCAAAACAGGATTGCCGGAATGGGCGCCGCGGTCAGAATGGCTTGCGGCCAGGTAGCCGCTGCAATCGCAACGTCCTGCCTGATTTCGGCCACCGGAACCGCTTCCGCATCGTTGGGAACAGTACAGTGGCACGCAGGGGTGCAACACCCCTGCGAATCTTCCGGGCAGGATTCGCTGTCTGTTTCAGCAGTCGAACCGCAGCAACAACTGTGGCTGTCTGCCGTCGCACAGCTGCAGTTTGCAGCCAACTCGCCGCTGGCACAGCAACAGGGCGAGAACACCGCAAGCGGGAACACGAGCGCCAGGCAGGTGATCAAAACGGCGGTGTGTCGCATGACGTTCATAACTGAATTGTACAGGAACAGCCGGAAGGGGACAACTTCAGTCGCCCGACGCGATGCAGTCCATGCATGCGAACTCTCATGGGCCCCCGCTTATGCCCCCAATGTGTTACAGTCTGCGCCAGGAACGACGCGGTCCGCGATTCCGGGTCAAACGTCTTGGGTACCCCGGTCATAGCCTGGCGAATACCCTCTTCGTGTTCTTCGCGTCCTTCGTGGTCGTAACACCCCGTTGAACCGCCAGTCCATCCGCCGCGCCCGCAGTCACAAAGGCCAATGGACAGTACTTGATTGCGATGGGCCATTGCATTTGGCGAGTCCATTCCGGGTCGTTTTGAAAGTGCTGCCAGGACTGGGGTGCCGGGGAGCAAGAGGCAGTTGCTGGCGCAAAGTCAATGTCCGAACCCATGGCTCCCCCTCGCCCCGTGAACCCGGATTCAAAAAAAAGAATCCACCACCTGCCCCAACACTTTGAGAATTCACGGGGAGAGGGGGCCGGGAGGTGAGGGGGCAGAGGCATGGCATTATTCAGAAAGATGTCAGGCCACCTCAAACAGGCTCACCGATGCCGATGCATTCCTTTCGGGCAGCAGGGTTCAAATCCACAACCGCCCCTCACCCCCCGACCCGCTCTCCCCCAAAATCCGCAGGCA
>JBGSVU010000089.1:0-2226 GCA_041752775.1 Pirellulaceae bacterium
CCCGTGTGACCGTCAACCGGTTTTGGCTGCAGGTATTTGGGCGCGGGTTGGTGGCGACGGCGGAGGATTTTGGTTCGCAGGGGGCGTGGCCAGAGCATCCACAACTGTTGGACTGGCTGGCGGTTGACTTTCGCGAAAGCGGCTGGGACGTGAAGCGGTTGATGCGGCAACTGGTAACGTCGGCGGTTTACCAGCAGGATTCGGCGGGTACGGCGTCATCGTGGGCGGACGATCCAGCGAACCGCTGGCTGGCGCGGGGACCGCGTTACCGGCTGGACGCGGAAACGCTGCGCGACCAGATGTTGGCGATCAGTGGACTGTTGGTCAGACGTCAGGGTGGACTGGGGACCCGGCCACCCCAGCCGGATGGAATCTGGAACGCGGTGGCTTATGTCGGGTCCAACACTCAGTTTTACAGAGCCGATGGCGAGCATGAGAAAGTCCATCGTCGCAGCCTGTACATGTTCTGGAAACGAACGGCCCCACCGCCGCAGTTCTCGACGTTCGATGCACCCACGCGGGAGGAGTGTGTGATTCGGCGGGAACGAACGAACACGCCGTTGCAGGCATTGCTGTTGCTGAACGATCCGCAGTACATGGAGGGGGCAGCGGGGTTGGCAGCCCGGCTGTTGAAACCAGGAGATTCTGCGGACAGCGACGCGGCGATCGCGGACCAGATGTTTCGCCTGGCGACAGCTCGCGACGCGGACGAGAATGAGCGCAGAATCCTTCTGGATTTTTTTGCAGAACGGATGGAATGGTATTCTGCCCATCGCGACGAAGCCGGGAAACTGACTGAGGCCAGCAGGATGGTCGCCGAGGTCTATCCCTACGTGTCATCGCTGGATGCAACGCGGTGGGCGGCCTGGACCGCCGTGGCCAACGTGGTGTTGAACATGGATGAAGTGATTTCGAAACAGTAGCTGTTCCGGGAGCGGCTGGATCCTGGATGTTGGATGGCCGTTTTCAGGAGTCGGCTGTTTTTTGCGACAAAGACCCATTCCGTCCGGAATTTTTTTATTAGGGGCATGAGTGTATGTGGCACGAATCGGAACGGACGTTGCTGGAGACGTTGACGCGGCGTTCGCTGTTGAAGTACGGCGGTTTGGGCCTGGGCGGAGCTGCGCTTTCGTCGATGCTGGCGGGGCCTGTGCATGCCGGTCTGGATGACGGGGGAATCGTCGGGCCCCATTTCCCACCCACGGCCAAAAGAGCAATTTATCTGTTCATGGCCGGGGCACCGTCGCAGCTGGACATGTTTGATTACAAACCGAAACTGAAAGACAAATTCCAGACCGACCTGCGCGAGGAAAAATACGCGGACGGCAGCCCGGTATTGCGGACCCGTGTCACCACAATGACGTCGGGGCAGGCGTCATTCCCGATTGCTCCGTCGAAATTCGCGTTCTCGCAGCACGGCGAATCGGGAGCCTGTGTCAGCGAGTTGATGCCACACACGGCCAAAATGGTTGATGACATCGCGATCGTCAAATCGGTTTGGACGGAAGCCATCAACCATGATCCGGCGATCACTTACATCAACACGGGCTCGCAATTGCCCGGAAAACCGAGTCTGGGGTCCTGGTTGAGTTACGGACTGGGGACGGCCAACGGAAATTTGCCCACGTTTGTCGTGATGACTCCGTTCTGGTCGGGACGACCGGATGCCCAGGCGTTGTACAACCGTCTGTGGGGGGCTGGTTTTCTGCCAGGCAAACATCAGGGAGTGGCACTTCGTTCGGCAGGTGATCCGGTGTTGTTTCTTTCCAACCCGGATGGAATTGATGCCACGGGACGCCGGCGCAGCCTCGATGCTCTGCATCAGCTGAACGAGCGGACGTTCCGGCAAATGGGCGATCCGGAAATTGAGGCCCGCATCTCCCAGTATGAAATGGCTTACCGCATGCAGACCTCGGTGCCGGATCTGACGGACATTTCGGACGAACCGGAAAGCGTGCTGGAGATGTACGGGCCGGAGGTGCACAAACCGGGGTCGTTCGCTGCCAGCTGTTTGCTGGCCCGGCGAATGATGGAACGGGATGTCCGTTTTGTCCAGATTTTTCATCGCGGCTGGGACCAGCATTTCAATATCGCTGCGCATTTGCCATTGCAATGCGGCGATGTCGACCGGCCTTCGTGGGCGCTGGTTCAGGACCTGAAACAGCGGGGATTTCTGGACGACACGCTGGTGGTCTGGGGGGGCGAGTTCGGACGGACTGTTTATTG
>JBGSVU010000090.1:0-4530 GCA_041752775.1 Pirellulaceae bacterium
CGCTTTTTTTGAAACCATTCCCGCGCAGACTGCCCGTGTCGCTGTGGCCTATGCCGACTACATGACAGCCCAGTCTCCATCGCCCGAAGACGTCCTCCGCGCCGCCCTCAACAGCCGTTTTCAGTTTTTTCTGATCGATACGTTTTCAAAATCGGCGGGACACCTTTTTGAAACGCTGACCCTGCCACGCATCGTTCACCTGGTAGAAAAGGCCCAGACCGCAGGGTTGCCTGTCGCCCTGGCAGGATCGCTGGGAAAAACCGGGATCAGGCTTGCGGCCAGCCTGCGTCCCAACCTGATTGCCGTCCGCGGATTCGTCTGTCGCGGGGATCGAAACGGATCGATTGATCCCCAAAAGATATCGGCACTCAGGGAGTTGCTCGCCAGCCTGCAAACACCGGCCGGCAGCGGGCAACCTCAGTCACCCTGATCGCCGGCTGAATCGGCACAACCCGTTTTCACCAGCTGGTCCAGAACCTGGAAATAGTCCGGAAAGGTCTTGCCCACACACTCCGGATTCCGGATCCGGACTCCGTCCACCACCAACCCCACCAACGCCAGACTCATCGCCATGCGGTGGTCGTCCCACGTATTGACGGTCGCGGCCCGCAATGGACCAGGCACAATGCGCAACCCGTCATCCAGTTCCTCGACCGTGGCCCCGAGCCGCCGCAGCTCAGTCGCGAGGTTGCCAATCCGGTCGGTTTCCTTCACGCGGTTGTGCGCAATGCCGCGAATTGTGGTCGCTCCGTCAGCAAACAATGCAACCACCGCGAGCGTCTGGGCCGTGTCACTGCAGCGGGACATGTCACACTCAATTCCACGCAAACGTCCGCCCTCAGGACTTCCCTGCACACAAATCCTGTCACTGTGCAACTGCACATGGCATCCCATCTGTTCCAGCAGACGGCAGAATTCCACGTCCCCCTGCAAGGATTCGCGGCCAATCCCCCCGACGGTTACCGATCCGCCAGTGATAGCCGCCGCCGCCAGAAAATAGCTTGCTGCCGAAGCATCCGGCTCAATTTCCATCCGGGTCGCTCCATATCCACCTGGCGCCACGGTAAAAACATCCACACCTGGGCGCCCCACCTCAAATCCGAAACGCGACATCATTCGCAGCGTCATCTCAATATAGGGCCGCGACACCAGCGGCCCGGCGACACGGAACGTCAGCGGCGCCCTGGCCATGGGAGCCGCCATCAACAGTGCCGACAGAAACTGGCTGCTGGCCTCCGATCGCACCGGAATTTCTTTAGCCTGCAGCGACTGGCCGACGCCCGACGATACAATCAATACGGGTGGGCAACCGCCTGGCGTTTCGCATTCAATTTCCACACCCAGTTGTTGCAGCGATTCCACCAAATCCCCCACAGGGCGCTGATGCATTCGCGGAACACCATACAGGCGGTGACGCCCTCCAGAGAATGCCAGAGCCGCGACCAGAAACCGCAAGGTCGTGCCGCTGTTGCCGCAGAACAACTCGCTGCTGCGTGCGGGAAAGGGACCGCCACACCCCACCACCCGCAGAGTGCCTTCTGACAATTCGCCATCGATGACCACACCCAGTCGTACCAGCGCGTCGCGCATCAGTCGCGTGTCGTCACTGTCCAGCAGGCCGGTCAGTTCCGAAGTCCCCCGGGCCAGCGCCGCCAGCAACACCGCACGGTTGGTCATGCTTTTGGAACCGGGCGGACGGATCGTTCCGCAAACCGGTCCGGCAGCAGTTTCCATCAACAACAATTCGGTGTTCATCCGGGGATCATTTCTGCTGTCGCGATGCGGAAAACTGATTCAAACAACTGCTCCAACCGTCTGGCGCGGGATTTCAACCGCCGGCCCACCATCCGCCAGAGTCTCCAGGGCTACTCCAGTGAAATCCCTGTTTTTTGGCTAATGTCGCGCAACTCTTCGATGACGGCGGGAACCAGCGGGATTCCCGACACCTCCCGCTCCTCCTGCGCCAGCCGTTCCGGATCACCGGGAATCAGAACGGCTTCCACGCCGGGGCCGGGTTTGGAGTTTCGAAAAGTCGCGATCCATTCGTCGATTTGTGACTTGAATTCGTCCAGATCAATAAACGCTTCAATCTGCATGGCGCCAAAAAAATGGCCGATCCCTTTCCCCACGCTTCGTTCAGGAATTTCCTGTCGCAGGGCAAAAGGCGGCGCAAACGGCCCCCAGTTGGCACCACTCAAAACGGCACACAACACATCGACCATGGTCGCCAGGCAGTAGCCCTTGTGCCCTCCCAGATCGGCCGAGCTGCCCAGGGGCAACAGGGCCCCGCCGTCGATCATCTTTTCCGGCGTGGTGGTTTGCTGGCCATCGCGGTCAACGATCCAGCCTGCGGGAATTTCTTCGCCGCGTCGCCGTGCCATTTCGACTTTGCCAAACGCCACGGCGCTGGTCGAAACGTCGATCACAATCGGCGGATTTTTTTTCCCTGGAAAGGCGATGGCCAGCGGGTTGGTTCCGAGCATCCGCTGGGCACCACCAAACGCAGCGACCAGCCGGGTGGTGTTGGTCATCGCCCATCCAATCAGGTCCTGTTTCAGTGCCTGCAAAACATAATAGCCCGCGATGCCAAAATGATTTGAGTTGCAGACGCTGACCCAACCCGTGCCGGCACCTGCCGCCTTGTCCATCGCGATCCGGTTTGCCGCCGGGCCGACCACCAGCCCGAGGCCGTTGTCACCATCGACTGTTGCCGTGCTGGCGCTCTGCCGCACAATCCTGATCTGCGGCTCGGGATTGATCCGTCCCAATGTCAGCATGTCAAAATAGGTGTGCAGCCGCGCCACGCCATGCGAATCGATCCCGCGCAGGTCGGCCGTCGCGAGTACTTCAGCCGCCTGCCGGGCGTCGGGCTCCGGGACCCCGAAATGCATGAACGTCTGCACCGAAAAATTCTGCAACTGCTCGATCGGAAAACGGGTCGTGACGGACATTCAGTGCCTGAAAATAAAATGGGGAACGAAAAAATCAGTTTGCCGCTTTGCCGCGGCGCCAGGCCAACACGCTCAGGTCGTCGGGTTTTCCCACCGCCTCTCCGGAATCCATCAGCGTTCGGGTCTCCCCGATCAGCCGCTGAAACCCTGACAGGAAAGGGCCTTTGCGTATCGACTCCACAATTCTGCCCGGCACAAGATTGTCGAACAAGCCGTCACTCGCCACCAGAACCGTGTCACGGGGAGCCAGCGGAATTCGCGGACCAATTTCGATTCGCAGGGGGCGGCTGCCCAGAATGTTCGACACCAGATGCCGTTCGTGATGCGACAGCGCCTGGGCGGGCTCCATCCATCCGGCATCGACGGCCATGTCGGTCGGGTTGTGCCCCACTGTCATCACCCGTACCCGGCCGTGCGAGGTGCAAACCAGAATCGTCGAATCGCCGCAGTGGTACGTCCTCAGCTGGTTCTCGAATATTTCCGCAATCGCCAGCGTCGTCGCCGCACCGGTCCCCAGTTCGCGAACCTGGTGGTCGGCATGTTCGATGGCGTCGATCACGACGGGACGCAAACGGGTGGTGTCGGACGTTGTCCCGAGAACGGCCTGAACCACACATTGCACAGCCGTTCGGGAGGCCACATGGCCCTGCCTGGATCCGCCGACTCCGTCGGCCACGATCAACAGCGTATGCCCCAGCGGGCTGGTCACCACGGCCACACAGTCCTCATTGGCTGTCCCGGATTCGGGACAGGCCAGTGAACAGACAGCGACCTGGCCCCCCGACAGTTCCAGAAGTTGAGGCGGCAGGTCACCGCTGCGCCCAACGGAGCTGACGACCTCGGAAAAAAGGGGGGGCGCCTCGTTCATGTCCGGTTTTTGGCTTTCCTTTTCCTTTCCAGATTTCTCAGTACCCGCGGCTGCAGCGACTCGAATTCCCGCAGCATGACTCCCGCATCCCGAAACCGTGCCGAAGCGCGAACCTGCATGGCCCGTCGCAGAAATCTTAACAGGTCCGGATGAACGCCGCGGCTGCGCAACCTGGCCGATCCGGGCGGGGGCCAGTCAAACGGCCATTCCGGCCAGACCCCCGACATCATCCGGTAGATCAGCAGCCCCAGTGAAAAAACATCGGACCGCGCCGAGGGCCGCCCCATCGCCTGTTCCGGCGCCATGTAGCCCACCGTGCCCGTCCCGTTGGCCACAATCGTGCGGTGGCTGATCTTGGCAATTCCAAAATCGGTCAGCCGCACATGCCCGTCAGAAAAAACAAGTACGTTTTCGGGTTTGATGTCACAGTGCACAATTTTTCTGTGGTGGGCATAGGCCACGGCCTGTAACAACTGTCCCGACCAGGTCAGTGCCGTTTTCAGCTTGAGGCGCCGGGTCAGCCGCTCGTCCAGCGCTTCGTCGCCCATCAGCGTGACGATTACGAAATGACCATCGATGATACTGGCATCTTTCACACCGAGAATGTGCGGATGATCCATTCGGGCGACCAGCCGGACTTCCTGGCGAAACGAGTCCATCAGGGAGTCGCTGACCAGATGCGGGTAGGGGACCTTGATCGCAACCCGGATC
>JBGSVU010000091.1:0-3158 GCA_041752775.1 Pirellulaceae bacterium
ATCTGGACGAGTCAAGAATTCCCGAAGCTCTTTTGAAGCTGTCTTCTGCCACATTTCGGCCTGATCCAGATTGCCAAGTTCCAGATGCAACGTCGCGAGTCTGTGAGCGGAACCGCCGGCGTGGCGCCAGTGCAGACAGGGTTCCGGAAATTGTGACTTCAGCCGGACCGCATCCCGGTAGGTGGATTCAAACAGTCCTGGCAGTTCCGGGAAATCCGACGGATAACGGCGAGGGTAAACCAGGTTCTGGATACAGATCCACGCATCGCGATAATCCGGATTATCCGGTCTGTCGGCGATCAGCTGCTGCATGATCTCAAAGGCCTCCGACATTCGCCCCTCTTCCATTTCCGGCACCATCATCTGCTCGCGGTCGACACGGTCCAGTCCCAACAGCGAATGAAATACATCGAACCGCAGGGAGGTGTCATCGGGATACCGCTGGCCGAGGTCGCGAAACCGGGCCAGGGCAGTTTCCCAGGCCGTCATCGCCTGCTTCCATTTGGCCTGGCGTCTGCAGACATTTCCCAGACGAAAATTTGCGGTCGCCGACTCCCGCAGCAGTTCGTCGTCATCCGGGAACTGTTCCAGCAATCCGTCGAGGAACTGAACTGAGATCAGCAGTCGTTGATGGCGATATTCCAGCGTCGCGGGCGTTTGCACCAGCATCACTTACGCGGCCTGGTCGTCCGCCTGTGAAAGTCGGACGGCTTTGGCCAGCAGTTCACCAGTCATTCGCTGCTGAAATGCCGCTGCCCGCCACAATACCGTCGATTCGACCAACCCGGCCAGAACCGCCATGCCCAGGCCAGCCGCCAGTCCGCTGGCCACGGGGTTTGTGCGACACAGACCAGCCAGTTTCTGGTGCCACACCAGCGGCCGCGCCGTTATCGGTTTGCCATCGTTGAATCGCTGCAGATCACTGGCCAGATCGTGCATCGACTCGTATCGGTCGCGAGGCGATTTGGCCAAACATTTCAGACAGATCCGTTCCAGGTCGGCTGGAACGTCGGTCTTCAATGCCCGTGGCGCCAAGGGCATCTGTGTCTTCAGATCGTCAAGCGCCTTCAGCAGATTCTCCCGCTGAAACGGAGCAACCCCGGCCAGCACCCGGTAGAGCGTGGCCCCCAGTCCGTACACGTCCACCGATCTCGTGACTTCGCGACGACGGTTGCAATCCGCCTGTTCCGGAGCAACATACCCGAGTGTTCCCATCAAAACGCCGGTCGCCGTCAACGAATGTTCATTTTCCAGATTCAGTTGTTTCGCCAGCCCAAAATCGGTCACAACGGGCACTCCCGTTCGGGTCACCAGAATATTTCCCGGTTTCAGGTCGCGGTGCAGAACGTCCTGTGTATGGGCATATTCCATGGCCAGGGCAATTTCGCGAAACATTCAGGCGATCTGGTGGAAGTCCGGTTTGTGTTCGTCGACGAAGCGGTCAATGCGGATGCCATCAATCAGACTCATCACCAGAAAAATCCGCCCATCGGCATCTTTGCCCGAATCGAGTGAGGCAACCAGTCCCGGATGACAAAGTTTTTGCAGGACAATCCGTTCGATCTCCAGGCGTCTGACATCGTCCAGCCGGCGGCTTTCATAAATCTTGATCGCAACCCGGCGCTCCGGGTTATCCCGGTGGTATCCCTCGAAAACGCGTCCGAATCCTCCATGCCCGATTTGCCGGATCAGTGCGTAGTCACCAACGGCGGGAAATCTGCCCAAATACAAACGGGAATCATGTTCGGTCGGTTCAGCAATCTGCTCCTGCAACTGGGTGGACGATTCGTCCAGAAAACTGGCATCATCGGCTTTGGTATTCGGTGCTCCGGCGAGGCACACGATTTCTTCCGGAGCGTTATCACCGGAGTTGCGAATCGCGACAGAAATCAGCGGATGATCGTCATTACCGCAATTCAATTCGTTATTGCCAGCCAAGGAGGTACCTCGTCCAGATGTCGCCGACTTTCAGTGTTGTGACTGCCCCATTGTGCACTACCCTACCACAGACTTCCAGCAGAAGTCGTAACGGCCACCACAAGCTGGCGCAACGTGTTGGAATGTTGAGGCCATTTGAATTTTCAGTGGCGGAATGACAGCAAAAAATGGCTGAACTCGCGGCCGATTCTGGCGAGAATCTGTCGGTCTGATACAGCCGGCCGGAAACGGTGTTTTCCCGGCTTCGCGACAGACAAACGGCGTCTCTCTGTTGATGCACCGGGAAGGACGGCGGAGATTGTCGAAACATGAAAGGGAGACTGGAAGACCGACAGTTCGGAGGACAGGAAGATTGCTGGGTGGGGGACTGGTCATCGAAACTTGTTAGCGCCGTTTGCCCGGAAACTGGGCCGTTCGTTTGGGCTTTGGGGCACCTCGGCAGCTTCTGAATTGGAGCATCAACTGGCGGCTACAGGCAAAGCGTCCCCACTTCGCTTCCGGGCGGCGGACCGGAAAATCCCGGTTCAAACGCCTTCTTTCGGGAAAATCTGCAACCGAAAGCACTTTTTTCTGAAAAAAGGCCAATATCCTCCGGGCTCCCGCGAAACTCACTTCGAGCGATCGAAATGTTACGACCGCCAGGTGCACAATTTTTCCGCAGGAGTATTTACATGTGCAAAAAACTGACATTGGTCGGTCTGGGAGTCTTGTTGTTTGGGGGACTGGTTTTTGGCAACCGCTTGGTCCCCTACGCCCACACCGCGTGGAACAAAATCAGTGACTCGGCCCAGCAAAGTGTGCCGGTCAGTTTCCAGATCGATGCTGCCCGGCAGCAGCTGGAAAAAATCGATCCCGAAATCAAGGACATGGTCTGGAAGATTGCCCGCGAAAAAGCCGAAATCAAACGGCTCGACCGCGACCTGCAATTCCAGACTGCGAATCTTGAAAAGCGTTACGACGAGATGATGGCTCTCCGCAGCCATTTGACTTCGGGTGAAGAAGTCTACGTTGCAACCAACGGCAAATCGTATACGAACACCCGGGTCGAAGAAGACCTGCGGCACCGTTTTTCGGTCTACAAGACCAGCGAGCAGACTTGTGAGAAAACCCGGCAGATCGTCGAGTTGCGGCAGAAGTCGCTGGAGTCGGCTCTCGCGAAGCTGGACCAGGCCCAGGCCCTGCAACGGGAACTGGAAATCCAGGTGGAAAACCTGACGGCC
>JBGSVU010000092.1:0-5424 GCA_041752775.1 Pirellulaceae bacterium
GGGGGTGAGGGGTCAGGTGGGTGAGCGTTTTGTTCGTGCTGGAGCTCACCCTGCCAACACCGGCATTGAAATTCACCAAATGATGATTCAAAACCACTGAACCTCGATGACTTTGTCACCTGGGACGGTGCACTCCAGAATCCTGTGCCAAACGGGGGCAGACCCCTGGAAAGGCAGAGCGGTTCGGCCCCCCCTGCGGTACCGGCACTCAGTGGTTGCAGGCCGTTCGTTACTGCAGAAGCTGGCCGAACAGAATTTGGCCTGGCAGAATTGCCGGAAAGTCCTACTTTGCAACTCCGCGCAAATGGTCCAGCTGACTGGCGAACTCGTCACGTTTTTGTTCCGCCGTCTGAACACCGGCGGTGGCCGATTCGACGAGGGACTGGGCTGCGGCCAGTTTTTCCGCGGCGGCTGCACGGGCTTCTTCAGCCGCCGAAACTCCCGCTTCGGCTTCACTGATCGCTGCCAGCAACTGGTCCAACTCCGCCATGAATGCCAGTTCGTTTTTCCAGCGTTCCACACCCGCCTGGGCCGCGGCCAAATCCGCTGATAATTGTTGCAGGTGGGCCGCGGCCTGGGCTACCGTCTGGTTCGCTGCATCCACCTCCGATTTCAGGGCCACGACTGTCGCCGCTGCTGCATCCAGCATCTTCTGCTTTTCGATCACCCCGGATTCCATCGTGCCGACCGTTGTCGCGATTTCGGCAATCCGGGCTGTGGCCGTGGACATCGACTGGGTGACTTCGCTTGCGCGGGTCTGGCTGGCCGCCAGACGGGCTGCAATTTGCTGGCTGGCTGCGGCCAGTTCCGCATCACCACCCGACAGTTCGGCGACACTTTGCGCCTTGCCGGAAAGTTCGGTCAACTGGGGCAGCAGTGCGGTTAACGTTACCGACTCGGCCGTCAACGCCGTCATACTTGTCTCCAGAGTGGTCCGTTCGGTGACCAGCCCGTTCATGGTCGCCTGCTCTGTCGTCAGCGCCGTCTGCAGCGCGGAGGATTCGGCCATCGCAGCAGTGTGTTGCTGTTGTATGGCCGCGAGCTGTTCCTGCAGTTTCCCCATTTCCATCGACGCTGTCGTATGGGCTTCGGTTGCTGCAGCCAGCGTTTGTTCCGCCGCGGCCAGACGCGCTGCGATATTGGGAGGCGTCAGGTCCAGACGCCCCGCTTCAGCTCCATCGGCCGCGTTCCAGGAAACCACGTTGCCCTGCCAGTCGCCACCAAACACACGTCCGCTCTCCAGCGAAACTGCGACGGACGTCCCGATATCGGGGAGCGCCGGAAAAGTCCGGAGGGCCTCGCCCGCCGGATTCCACTGCTTGACGGTGTTGTCCCGGCCAACCGTCGCGAGATTGCCGTCGCGATCATAGACCGCCATGGTGACCCCGCCGCCGTGCGCTCCAATCGATTTGACCTGGGCTCCGTTCTCCAGTTCCCAGGCGCGGACGGTCGTATCCTGGCTGGCCGAAACCAGCATGTTGGAATCGTGCCGCCAGGTTGTCGCGGTGATCCCGGCAGTGTGCCCCGCCAGCGTCAGGTATTCATTGCCAGTCGGCGCGTGCCAGACAAACAGCCCGCCATTGCGGTCGCCGGTCGCCAGCAGAACCGAATCGGGACTGAACTCGATCGCCGTGATCCAGTCAGTATGTTTCTCAATCTCGTACAGCTTGCTGCCATCGACCGTCGAATAGACGCGAACAATTTTTTGCGGTCCGCCCAGCGCCACCAGACTGTGGTCACTGCTGATGTCAGCAGCCAGTACGGCATCCAGTTCGTCGCCAATCTCTGCAATCCGGTTTCCTGTAGCGACATCCCACAGAACGACTTTGCCAGACATTGCTTCCTTGCCACCCGCCGCCAGCAGGACTGAACCCGAGCGGGAAAACCGCACGACATGGGGCTGGCCTTCAGGGAAGTCCAGTACACCGGTCAGCTGCAGCGTGTTGGTGTCGTACAGAAAAACCTGGTGGGGTGCAGCAACGGCAACGACAGGAGCCCAGGGGTGGGTCGCCATCGCGGTCACAGTGGCTGGCCGTTCCGTTTCCAGAACCGGCTGCACTCTCAGGCGAGGAAAAAGGCTGACATTTTCCGGGCGAGTCAGCGCGCCGGTCGTCGCCGCAAGGCTGACCTTTTTCTTTGTCGGGCGGGCCTTGCTCGACTGCGATTCGAGAGCCCCGCCATCAATCCACTTCTGGATGATCGCGATATCCGGGTCGGGGATTTTCGTTCCGCCGGGTGGCATCACCGGTTCGTCCCGGTGCGTGACCAGGCTGAACAGGTAACTGCCGTCCGAATCACCGGGTTCAACGGCGGTTCCCGACGCCCCTCCGGCCATGATGCCGATGTAGCTGGACACGTCGAGGTCAGCGCTCTTTTTGTTGGGGTTGTGGCATCCGGCACAGCGCGCCTTGAAGACCGGAGCGGCGTGGTCGTCCCATGTGATTTTTTCCGCGTCCTGGGCGAAGGCTCCCGTTGCGACAGCGAACTGGAAAACTGCCAGCACCGTCAGGGCAACGGCTGGCCGGAGAAGAGCTGAAAGCGTCTGTGGGAGTGGTTCTTGCATGAGTCTGGGAGTGAAAAAAATCGAGGTTGCATCTTGTGGACCATGACGCCGGCGGATTCGGGCCCGTCTGGATTCTGGCGAATCACTTGCGGAAAGCGTCGGGGTGCCACAAATCAGTGGTTGAAGACAAATTCCCGGCTGTTCAGGATGGCCCAAAAGACGTCTTCCAGTTCCGCCTTGCGGTTTTCGCCGCCAGTGGCTCCTTCCAGCAATCCGTTCAATTCCTCATCCGACGGCGAACGCGCCAGGGCTCGCAGGTAAAGTTCCGTCACGATCGCGCGGTCGTCCAGGCCGGATTCAATCATCCGTCCCACGACGTTGCCCTGGCTAATCCGCGCATGGACCGATTCGCCATTGATCAAATGCAGGGCCTGGGACAGGTTCGGCTCCATTTTGACTTCGCAGGAACAAACCGTTTCACGCGAAGCCCGCCCAAAGGTGGTCAGAAAATAGTCCGACGTGTTGCCGTCGGCAATTTCCACAGCCCGGGCGCCAAGCGGCAATCCGCGAAACTTGTTTTTTGTTTCGGTGATCTGGCTGATCACATCCAGCAGAATCTCCGAGCGGATCCGCCGCAGCGCCGCATGGGAAAAATTGGAAGAATCCAGTTCGTTGGTCGGGTTGCTGCGGGTCTGCAGCTGATACGTCCGCGAGTTGCAGATGTCGCGCACCAGCTGTTTGAAATCGAAACCGTACCCGGCAAATTTCGTGGCCAGTTCGTCCAGCAGCGGTTCGTTGGACGGCGGGTTGCTGATCCGCACGTCATCGACTTCATGCACAATCCCGCGTCCCATGAAGTGGGCCCAGACGAGGTTCGCCAGGTTGCGGGCGAACATCGGGTTGTCCCGCGACGCCAGCCATTCGGCGAGCAGGACCCGCCGGTCTTTGCCAGCCAGATCGGGCGTCTCACCGCCGAGGAATTTGGGAGCCATCACAGCTCCGGTCACCGGATGCCGGACTTCTCCACCCCCGCTGTTGAAAACGATCTGTTCCCGCGGATCGGCACCCGGCTTCCGTCCAATCTGGGCAAAGAAAGCCGCAAACTGGTAGTAGTCGTTCATCGTCCAGCGGTCAAAAGGATGATTGTGGCACTGGGCGCACTGAATGCGCGTACCAAGAAAAACCTGGGCCACATTCTCGGTCAGCTTCAGCGTGTCCCGTTCGGCCTCATAAAAATTCGTGGCCGCGTTGGTAAATGTTCCCCCTTCGCTGCCCAGCAGTTCACGGACCATTTGATCGACAGGCACATTGCCCTGGATCTGTTTCTGCAACCAGTTGTAATACAGCAGGGTTGCCTTGTAGCTGACCGTTTGCGTCGAACGGATTTGCAGCAGCTCGGACCATTTCATCACCCAGATGTCAACGAACTCCCGGCGTTCGAGCAACTGGTCGATCATTTTCGCGCGCTTGTCGGATGCCGGGTCCGCCACAAACGCACGGACTTCCTCGGCCGTCGGAACCATGCCGCAAATATCCAGGCAGACTCGCCGGGCAAACTCGGCGTCGCTGCAGACTTCGGAGGGAACCATGTGCAGCTTTTTCAGCTTGTTGTGCACCAGCGTGTCGACGTAGTTGTTCTCTGCCGTTCCCGGCCACGCAAACTGGTCGTCCGCGGGCAGAACAATGACCGGAATCCCCTCGGTGTGTGTGTCGAAACGGGCCATCACAAACGACTCGCCGGGATTTTTGGCCAGAGCCATACCGGACTGGTCGACCGCAACGCTGTTGTCGTTGCTGGACATAAAATAGGCGAGGTGAGTGACATCGCGGTCGGTTCCGTCGGCGTAATGCGCCCGAACCGAAACTTTCTGCGCGGCTTCCGTACCCACCAGCACGGCGGACTCCGGGAAAATCTCAATCTGGGTAACTGCCGGAACCGGTCCGGGATCATCGGGGGCTCCATTTTTCAGCCATTCCACCACCGTGGCATACAACCGCGAATCCTTTTCGAACAGCGTTCCACCCGTATGCATCACCGATCCGGTGGCCTTGTTGACCAACAGGCATTGTTCCGGCACAGCGAGGTTCACCCGGCGACCCGGCATCTCGCGTGTCAGCCGGTGAAAGTCGCCCGCGGGATCAAACCCGTACAGCGACAGCCGAAAGCCGTCCTTGCCGCGGGCTGCTCCGTGGCAACTGCCGGCGTTGCAGCCCGACCGGGAAAATACCGGCATCACATCATTGCGAAAACTGATCGGCGGCAACACATCGTGTCCCGCAACGGTGACCGGGATCTCGCTGGTCATCTCGCCATAGGTCACCACCAGTGTGGTCGCTCCGCTGCCCGACGGCGCCACGACGTTTTCGGTCACGGTCGCCAGAGCCGCGTCCCGGATGGCCAGCGTGCATCCGCTGGTGACATCCCGGGTCAACCCGTCTGCGTCGATTAACTGAACCACAACCGACTGGCTGTCGATCGATGAAGACAGGGCAATCGAAGCCGGAAAAACCGTCAGCCGCGCCGGTTGGGCCGTGCTGGCGGGTTCCGCGGGAGCATCAGCGGTTGAGGTCGCAGATTCCGCTGTCTCCACGGAATCCGCCACCAACACTGTTTCGCCGGGCGGCGTGTTCGCGGTGCCGGCCGGATCCTGCACTGGCTCCTGATTGGCAATCCCCCAGGCCGCAGTCAACAGACATGCCGCGCAGGTGAAAATTGAAAGGAGAATTCTGCGTGAATCATTCATGGAACTGCCCGACTGAGTTAAGAAATCCGGTCGTGAAATCATGGCCTTTCTCCTCCACCCGCACCGGCAGCTGGAAGTGGTTTTTTTGCCATCGCGCGCAACTGTTCCAGGCGGGACAACGGACGCTCGGCCGGTGGCGCGGGATCGGCCGGTTTGGCCTCGGCCACCGCAGCTGCC
>JBGSVU010000093.1:0-2797 GCA_041752775.1 Pirellulaceae bacterium
TGGCCGCAATATTTCAACGACTCTGCCTGGCTGGTTTTTTTCGCCGCGGATTGGCCGCAATCGTCCGGCGGTACAGCTCTTCCAGCCGGTCTGCAACCGCCGGGATATTGTAGTTCGAGGCGAACACCATGGCGTTGCGTCCCATGCGGCGGCGGCGTTTGGTACGGGCCGCCATCTGCAGCATCTTCGAGGCCATGTCCTGGTGATCGTCAGGCTGGAACAGCATCCCGTTGTGTTCGTGCGATATCAGCTCGGGCAATCCCTTGGCCGCAGCACCTACCACGGGTAGTCCCAGCGCCATCGCTTCGAGAATGCTCATTGGCTGGTTTTCCGATTTCGACGCCGTGACAAACGTGTCGCCCAGCAGCGGCAGGCGGTCGGCGATCAGTTGTTCGTGATCGACGTGCCCCAGAAAATCGACGAAAGGCTGAATCGAAAGTTCCCTCGCCAGCGCTTCCAGCGACGAACGCGAAGGCCCGTCGCCAATCACAATCAGCCGACTGCGGCGGCGGCGATGCTGCACAATCTGAAAAGCCCGCAGCACGACATCGATCGATTTCTCCGGACTCAGTCGCCCGACATAGACAAAGGCCGGACCAAAAATCTGCCGCCTTGAGCGGTCGCGCTTGACCGCTTTCCAGTCAATCGGCGCCGAGACCGGAATTCCGTTCGGAATAACGATCGGTTCGTTGCGGATGCCATGCTGCATCAGCGACTGCTTGACGGCATTGGAGGGACTGGTGACCGCGCCGCAGGAATTGTAAAACGTGACCGAGTAACGCCACATCAGTTTTTGCAGCCAGTTCGACGTCGGCAGTCCGAACGATTTCAGATAGCCCGGATCGGCGAAAAAAGTATGAAAAGTGCCGACCACCGGTTTGCGCAGAATGCGGCTGGCAAACAGTCCCTCCCAGCCGCAACCCCATTCGGTATTCAGGTGCACGATATCCGGATCAATTTTGCGCAGGCGGACCAGCGACGAGACAAATGAGGGGAGCGTCAGTCGCAACTGGGGAACGCGGGGGACCGGAATCCCGAGAGGTATGCCAAAAACCTGAACGCCACTGGGGAGTTCCGATTTGTCGATTCGCCGTTTTGATTTCGGGCAGAAGATTGAAATCTCGTGTCCCCGCCTGGCCAGTTCCGTCGCCTGGTTCAGAACCGAAAACGTAACGCCCGAAGTGAACGGGAGAAAACTGTCTGTAAAGATTGAGACTCGCATGGATACTGGTCATTCACCAAAAGTACAATCGACGTCTGCGCCCGCCGAAAACCATCCACTTCGACGAACTGCTTGAACCGAGGGACCGGAAAGTCCCTCGCGCCCCTATTCAAAGCCTGCCTCTGTACCTCAGACATTGTCGCTGACAGGGAGCGGTTTGTCCAAGTAAAAAGCCCGGTCTCCGGTTTCTTTTTTCGCCCCAACCCACCCATTTTCTGTCAAACCTGGCGGCCTGGGCAGCTTGACCGGGCAATTCTTCCCGCATCGCGATCGACGGCTTTCCACAAACAGGTTTGCACGGTCCATCCGGTTCCTCTGGGGCGCCACCGGTTTGGGTTTATGCTGTTACGGCCCGGGCCACCGCGAGGGAGCGGCATTTCCCGATGGTGGTGTCAGGGCCCGTTGCGCAAAAAAAAATCTCCACGCGCGGGTGCGCGTGGAGATTTGCGGGTTGCGAATGGGGTGGGAAACAGGTTCGTTCAGTTCACAGCCTTGTTCGCAATTCGGCGGGCATTTGCTGTTCTACTGGTCCACGACGACTTCGGAATGGCTCCCGGTCAATTTGTCGTCGTCGCCAGAGGTTGTTGGTCCGGTCGCCGCCGTCGACTTCGGTTCCAGCCGAGCCGAGACCGCGGCCAGCAGTTTCGTGGTCAGCGGCTCTTCAGGTTGCAGGACGAGGACCTGTTCCAGTTCTGCCTTGCCGCTGGCCAGATCGTTCAGCATGAGGAAGTGGTAGGCCAGCAAAAAGTGGTTTTGCATGGACGGGCTGGTCCCGGTTTCCTTTTTCAGCTGGGCCAAATGCTGGTGGTAGCGGTCGGCGCTGGGATAGATCGAATCGAGGACTTCGGCGGTCCAGGTATTCCCCAGTCCAATCGAGTCATAGGCATCGGCGGCCGCATCGCCATATTTGCCCTGGGCAAACAGAACCAGCGAGCGGAACTGAAAAGCGTTCGTGTCGCGAGGAACCAGTTTCACGACTTCATCGAGGTGGCGCTGGGCATCGGAGTACTGGTGTGTTTTGAAGTAGGCCCGGGCGACATCGGTTTTGTTTTTCGCCCGACTGACTGCGGGTGAAACCGCGGGTTGGGGCGTCACAACCACGGGCTGGGTCGCGGGCTGGGTCCTGACTGGCTGAACCACCACCGGCTGGTAAAAAACGGGCTGGCCGGGGAAGGGTTGGCCGTGGATCGCACATTGGGCGACCGTTTCGTGGGTCCAGCCGAGGGAAAGGGCCACAAAAAGCAAGGCAGCCGTTGCAACAGAAAATGTTTTGATCATCTCAGTCTCCTGAATCTGTAATGGGCCAACAGTCGTCGTTGCTTCAACTACGGCCGGATGTTCCGCTGTTACAGTCCGATTCAGAAAAAAAACGGGAAATTGCGGGAGCGCAATGGCCAAACGAAAGCTGTCGGATATGGCACCGCAAGTTGCAGGCCCGGAAACATCGATCGGGAAACCTTCACCTCGATGTACGATCCACTGAAAAAACGGCCAGTCCCCATCCGCCAACAGTATTTTCAGAGCCTGAAACGAACCGGGAATTGGGTGAACGGCTATCCTGAAGATTTGGCAAGC
>JBGSVU010000094.1:0-1945 GCA_041752775.1 Pirellulaceae bacterium
AGTCCCGCGCTGGCCCGCAAAATCGTCGACCGGATTATGGAGCGGACTCGCGAGCAGCATCTGGCGGTTCACTCGGCCAAAGACTCACACGGGTTTTTCCAGGAGGAATACAGCCGGCAGTCGGCTGAGCTGGACGAGGCCATCCGCAGGCAAAACGAATTCCGCAACGAGAGCGGATTCCTCTCGCTTCAGGCCGCCCGCAATACGACTCAGGGGATCATTGACAAAATCGCGCTGCAAATGCTCGACACCGACATCGAACTGGCCGATGCCAAATCCCGCGCGGCCGATCTGAACCAACAGCTGTTGGGGATGGAGGATTTCCTCGAGGCGCCCGGATCGGGCAAGGAAAGCCAGTCGACCGAGAGCGCCCGGACCCGCTTCTTTGACTTGCAGAACGAGCGGGCCAGGCTGCTGGCAACCTACGACCGGTCGCACGTCAAAGTGGTCGAAATCGACCGCCAGCTGGAAACGGTGTCGGCAGAGCTGGCGAAGCTGCCCAAAGTGCGAACCGAAACGCAGTCGGTGATCAATCCGGTTTTTGAAAAAGCCCGGTCCGAACTGGTCCTGCTCGATTCGCGGATCAGCGGGCTGGAGCAGCGGCGGCAGTCGTTGCTGAACAGCCAGATGGTGGCGACCCGGCAGCTGAATGACCTGAACAACTGTGAGATCATCGACAGTCAGTTGCAACGGGAAGTGGACCTGGCCGGAAATCACCTCGCCGTGTATTCCCGGAAACTGGGAGAAGTCAAGGTGCATGACCAGCTGGATCGCGAGGCGATTTCTGCAGTCGTGATTTCGCAGCCCGCTGTCCTGATGCTGAAAAAGGTCAGCCCGCGCGGCAGCATCTGGTTCCCGGCCGGATTTTTGCTGGCCACTGTCGCCGCCACTTCGTCCTGCCTGATGGTTTACCAGCGGCGAAATCAGCGGGTGCGACAACGGCATGCCGCCGAAGCGGCGATGGAAAGTGAAATCATGGTTCGGCTGCCGCGCGTCAACGGGCGACGTGAAATGGTCCGCTGACCGGGGAAACTGGAATTCCGTTGTTGATGTTTCGCTGTTGTTGTTTTTGCGTTGGAAATTCACTCGCACGGTTTGGGGCCTGACATTGTTGCGACCGAATGGTTATCTCCGACGGGTATTGCCCGCCCGTTTGAAACGTGGCGTCCGCCCCAGCACGCAACTGGTTCAGCATTTCGGTTACCTCGCCAGCCGGGTGATGGAGTGGAGCGAAACGCTGCCGCAACCGGTTGCCCTCGGAGTAACCGGGCTGGGCCCGGGAGTGGGGACCAGCATGGTGGCTTTCAATCTGGCAGCGGCTCTGGCAAACCAGGTTCGAAGAAAGACGTTGCTGGTCGAGGCCAATTTTGGCAACCCTTTTCTGACCCGGGCCGACCAGCGCACCAGCGGGTTGAGCGAAATTCTTGCTGGCGAAGCGACTGCGGCGGAGTGCCAAAGCCCCACGACGGTACCCAACCTCTGCGTGATTGGCCCGGGCCGCGCGACGGCGACAGAAGGTTACAGCCTGGATCTGGAGCTGATGCGTCCCCTGATTTCCGAAAACCTCGGCGACTGCCAGTTCACTGTGTTCGACCTGGCACCAGTTCGCCAGCCGTCAGTCGCGTGGTCCCTGATGGGGTTTCTGTCCGGAACGATTCTGGTCCTCGAAGAAGAACAGATGGGAACCACCGCCTGTCGGGATTTTCACGCCCTCGCCAGACGGCGGGGAATCGAACTGGTTGGGTCGGTAGCCAACAGGGTTGTTCCGGAGCACCCCGACGGGCACTGAGGACCAGCTGCTGATGACGAGGGCAGGGATTTGCCCGGAAACAAAAAAAATGGCGGGGAACAACCCGCATTTGGCCAGGTCACCTGGCGTTGAATTGCACCATGATTTACTCAACGGAAATACACGATGCCATCCTTTCCAGGGAAAAGACAAACG
>JBGSVU010000095.1:0-2315 GCA_041752775.1 Pirellulaceae bacterium
CACTTCGCCCAGGCTCTTGCCGGCAGACAACATCGCATCAGCATCCCGAAGCTTCTTCACAATCTGTTCCGCCGAATGGCGTGTTCGCTTCTTGCTCATCAAAAGTCCTTCTGTCAAATTGACGTTAGACTTTCATACCACCTGGATCAGGATTTGGGGAGCATTCCAGCGGCACCAGTAACCCGAATGGGGCAGGCTACCGATTTTTCAGGCTGGCTTTACGATTCACGTCGCTGGCCGGAGTTTTCGCAATTGGCCTGGCTTGGATGTTGCTCCGTCGCGGGGATGTTGGCTGGAATGTTGCTCATCCTTTCAACCGGCTGGAAGCGAATCTGCGGAATCATGATTTGGATTGCCGGCGCCGTTTTTTCGCTGGATTACCTGTATTGGACCAATCAGGAGTTGGTGAAAATATGGGCGACGGCACAAACCGGTAATCTTCAGTTTGTCTGGAGGGGGCTCTCCCCGGCCGAAGGATTTTTGCTTGTTACTGCAGTGGCCACAGTTGCAGCGTTTGTGGTGGGAACATTCAGAAGTGCGTCCCTGAAAATGCCCGCTTCTGAAATGAAGCGAATGTTGCCATCGCCGTGGCTTTATCGTTCCGTTTTGGTGGTGATGTACTTTTCCGTCCTGCGAGACCAGTTTTTCGTTAACTGGCGATTTCCCATTCCAAATATGAATACCCCCGAAGGCTGGATACTCGAATCACCTGTTCAGTTGTTTGGTGCTGTCACACAATGCGCTTTGTTGGCCATGGTGCCCGTACGTTTTTTGACCTGTTTTGTTTCGCAATAATCCTCATCTGTATTCAGAATCTGAAACTGAAGGACCAGTGGCGATCAACGAAAAAACGGCATCGTTTCCTTTATTTGGTTGCAACCGCTCCGTTTCTCTACGTGGTTGCCGACCGGTTTGGCGGCAGCAATCGACTGATATCATGGTTGTCGTGGGGTGCTGTTTTGGCGATCTGCATCTGGCTGTACGACAAGCCGTTTCAATCCGGATCACTTGAATCCAAAGTGGAGGTTTCGGAAGAATTGCAGGGGTTTTGCTTTCTAAGGTCCGAATTCCTGTGGCTTGTCCCTTTGTGGACGATTACCGTGATGTTGGTCGTTGTGACCATGCATTGGATTGGGGGCGGGATGTTGCTGATGGATTTCCAGTATCTGTAGCTGGAATGCCCCGGAGAATAACGAAAAGTCACAACAGAAAGTCACAGCAGTTCCTGTCACGGTTTGGTGTGCTGCTGCATGATGGCTTCGACGGTTTTGGGGTCAGCCCGCTCCTGGATGGGGACAACCACGCCACAGCTGACACAGAACTGGATTGCCTGGTCCATCGTCACGTTCAGGTCAATCGTCTGGCTTTTGGGAACGCAGACCGTAAAACCGGTCGCCGGCATGGGGCTGGTGGGCATCAGGACATTGACCATCGGTTCGCCCGCTGCCTCGACGATTGCCGCCATCCCTTCGCCGGTCACGAATCCCATCGACCAGATTCCCTCGCGGGGATACTGCACGGCCACGATCCGGGTGACTTTCATCTCATTGTCGTTAAAAGCAAAATCGGTGACCTGTTTGACTGAGGAGTAGACATTCCGAATCACCGGAATGCGATTGATCAGCCTTTCGAAAGTCGACCAAAGCAGGCGGCCGGCACCAACGGCGAGCAGTTTACCGACCAGATACAGCAGGACAATGAACAGTGCCAGAAAGGCCGGCAGAACCAGCCGCCGCTTGAGGTAACGCTGTTTGACATAGGCTTCGTAGTACTGGCGGGCGGACTGGGCGGCGGTGTGGTTTGGGCTGTTTTCAACGAAGCGGAAAACTTCCAGCGGAATCCAGGTTTTGTTGATCGAAACGAACTGGTCGTTGTCACCCGTGGTCAGGACATTGCGGCCCAGCTCGGCGTTGTTGGTGATTCTGCCGCTGTTGTTGCCCAGGGCAGCACGCACATCGGCATCGGCGAGGGATTCGTCGATGCTCCAGATGATCGTATTCTGGGCCAGCGCCTCGATCGGTCCGAGAATATAACTTTCGATTGTGTTCCAGGCCCAGATAAAAAGCACGATGGTCAACAGTGGCGGAAGCACGACGGCCAGCCCGCGCACGAGAGCTCGCTGAAATGGAAAGAAAGATTTCCGGAACCAGGACCGATGTTTGGGATGAGCCGGCAGCGAGACCACTTCAGTTGTTTTTTCTTCCATAACCTGTTGCCAATTGTCATTTCTGTCGTTTTGAACGGTCTGCAGCCACCCGTCACGCGTCACCCGTCACGCGCCGCGTGAGCCCCGCGCCACCACGGCCACGTCGACG
>JBGSVU010000096.1:0-8426 GCA_041752775.1 Pirellulaceae bacterium
TTGTCGTCACTTCTCCCATTTTTTTCAGTTTCTCCATGGCTTGGCTGGAGTCGAAATCCGCGGTCAGAATCGCCGAGCCCGTATGGGGTTCGTAAGTGGTTCCAAACAGCGTCAGGCTTTTCAGGTCCTCACGCATATCAATGCCGAAATCACGCTGCAGGCAATGCCGGGCCTGTTGAACCAGTTGCGACTGGTCGGAGCGCAGATGTTCTGCCAGCGCACTGTCCTGCAGAGCCGCGAAATCAACATGAATGACCCATTTGGCATCGGCCGGTACATGCGCCGGATCGAATTCATCAGCAACAGCGGCCTCACCAGACTGAAGAAACGCAAACAGGGCAACTACTGCAAGCAGCTGCAGACAGGCATACGAACGGACTTCGGAACGGCTGGTAATCGGTTTGGCGAACATCGGCAGAATCTCCTGAATGGGGATTGAAGCTGGTTGCAGAAACATGGCAGGCGAACCGATGCAACTGTCGCGCCAAAACGAGCCAAAAAAACTTCGGCACCAGCTCCCTGTCCGTGCTAATTGCTGACTTGTCCCCTCACCGCAACAGCCGGTAAACACTGCACACCAGCAGAACAGATACGCCAGCAATCAGAACTCCCATCGCCAAACGGATCCACAACGGCAGCTGACCAAACCAGCGAAGTATTCCCCGAATCACCACCTCACAGAAATCGAGTGCACAGGCGATACCGGGGACTTCGCGGCTGAGCATGGCCAAACCGATGATGGCGATAAACCCTCCGGGACCAGGCAACCACCCGATCGCCAGGCCTCCAATCACCAGCAACCATCCCAGCACAAAAGAAACCACCCGGGAAAAGGAACGTTTGCTGTCCCGCTGGCTGCACATGTGCTGGCGATACTTCTGAAAACGGGTCCCCGCATGTCCGTCCCGCAACACCGCCATGTCACGCTTCATTCCATCCAGCATCGCCGGTTCTCCTCCGCTGGCTGCGTCCTGCTCATCACGATTTGGGTATCGCCCGCTGGAGGATCTTTGACGGACTGTATGAATGAATTAATCCCTGTACCTGCTGGCGTGCCTGCCCGCCTCCCTTCACTCCCTGCCGGTGGGTTGTTCATCACGGGCATGAACATGTGCGGGAGGACAGGTGGCTTCGATCGCGGTAAACTCCTTCCGGATGTGGTAACTGTGCCGGGCTCCTGCCGGCACGACCCAGCAGTCGCCCGGCTCGAGGAAAATGGTCTGGCCAGCCAGATTCAGCTCTGCCTCGCCACTGATCACGTAACCCACAACTTCGTATTGCCGTTCTGTTGCCGGACAGGACTCGCCTGCAGGTTCACCCTGCCACAGTCGCATCGACACGGATTTGCCACTGGCCAGGTACTTCTGGCCCATCGCACCCTGTGGAGCGTCCGCCGAATTGACTTTTTTGACGGTGGAGGTCGCCATGGATTCTGCTCCCCAACAAAGTTCGAAATCAATACCAGTAAATTCCAAAATTCCCCAGCCGAATCCCGCTGCGTGGGCCATAACCATACCAGCCGGAATTGCCGTAGTTACCGGAGTTGCCGTAGTAATAGGGTCGTCCACCGTAGCGGTAATACGACTGGCCGTAGGGATACGAATAGCCGCCATAAGGGTAACCGTAGCCCGAATAATAGTTTCCGTAGCGGTTACGGTTGTGAAAGCCCCGGTTCCAGTCGCGATTCCAGTTTCTGTTCCAGTTGCCGTTGTTGCGTTGTCCCTGCTGCTGGACCGCCAGCATCGAAACGGGCGCGATGGCCAAAGTTGCCGGTAGTGCCGGCAAGTCACCGGAAACTGACTGGTCGTCGCCGGAGTCGCCGGTTTTCTGCCCACTATTCGGATCGCTATTGCCGGATTCATCCTCCTGACCGGCTTCTTTCTCACCGCGCAGTTCGCGAATCTGTTCTTCCAGCGTGCGAATCTGTTGCCGCATCTGGTCGAGCGTCTGGTCGATCAACTCAAGCGATCCGGGAGAGGCTTCCTGCCCGGAAAACTGGACCGGAAATTCATCGACTACATCGGTCACATCGGAGTAGACCTCCCGGAGAAAACGCATCGGAGCATTACGGATGGCACCAAGGGTGACTTCCACCGTGCGTTCATTGCCGCTCTGCCGCAACACCAGATTCAATTTCGTGTCGGGCCCGTAGTCCTGGACGTTTTCCACGAACGACTCCACATTGCTGACCTGTTGGCCGTTCATCTGAACGATCGTTTCGCCGCCGCGCAATCCCGAGTTATCGGCGGGGCTGCCGGGAATAACCTGCTGGATCACGACCCCCTGCTCCTGATTCTCTGCCGGTGCCAGCATCACTCCCAGCCACGCCTGGTGGCTGTCCGGCAATTTGTCGGAACGGGCGGCCAATGGAACGGCCATGTCCATTTGTTGACCCTGTCGCCACACTTTCAGGTTGACTTTTCGGGCCGGATCCTTTGACTGCAACATGCGTTTGAAAGCCACCGGCGTGGTGACCTGCTGCCCGTCGACGGAAAGGATGTAATCGCCGGGTTCAATGCCGGCTTCGTCGGCCGGGCTGCCCCAGACCACATCGTGAACGCAAACAGCCTGCCCCGGACAGGAACCGGCGATGACGCCCAGTTCCGGCGAATGATCCGCAGCGTGCTGGTCCGGGCTGCCCGAGGTCTGCTGCCCAACCTGCCTGTTTTCCTGTTGCGCGGTGTCCTGTTTATCCTGCTGCGCTGTGTCCTGTTGCTGGGGCTGGCTGGGAAGCCGGTCCTGCTGCTGGCCGCCCATGACTGCACACGGCAACAACATCCACGCTGCGATTACGATGCCGATGCCGATGGATCGAACCTGTCGAAAAAAATGATGAGACATGGGTTTCTCCTTCATTCTGTAAAACGTCTTTTCTAAATTTGCTGGAACAGGGAACGTTACCGCTGAAAACGTAGCAGCAGGAAACTCATTTTTTCTGAGAGTTGAATATCCGGTTTCCTGTCCTTCCCAGAGAATCGTCGTCATCCATCGACAAACCGTCCCATCTTCCTGACAGGCCTCTGGCGGCACCGAATCAGGAATTCCGCCAGCATACGGTCAGGCCGCATATTTCGTGCCATGCACGATGAATCCGGGCGCTCATTTCGGAAAACTCACTCATCTTCCCCCAATGGCATACCCGGCAAACTCTCACTGGGGAATGCCGGAAATTGCCGGGTGGTTGGCTGGAGCCCAGGATGGTTGCCAGACAACGCACAGGGACCGCGACAACCTGGCCGCGGCAATGGCCAATTTGGCGCTGGCCAAAATGGCGTTGGGAACTGGCATCAGAAAATTGTGTCACCGGCGCCAGCGCTGCCGCCGTGAATCCCTCTCGCGACAGGCGGGCGCGGCGGGGCAGCTGCCTGCCCCGGCCTGTACGGGAAATCCATCCAGTCAACCCGGTCGATGCGGCCAACCCGGCGCGCTAAACCACTTGTCCGCCGTTAACAAAAAACTGCGTGCGGTTCCAAACCGATTCTCCCACGGACCTTCCCAGCACGCGGCTGTTCTGGTCGCCGTCGTCAAAGTGGATTCCGCCATAGAGACGCGAGATACCGGCCTCATCGGCAGCGGCAGAAAAAGTCGACCACGCCAAAGTCAGCGGAACAGCGGGCGTTGTTCCGGGCTCAAACCGCGACTGGCCCGGTGCAAAACTGACGGACGCGCCGAACGTGTCACTGCCCGTGAACCGGCGCAGAATCTCTGCCGCCGAGGCACTGAAAGCGCTGTGCCCGGACGTGTACTCGGCGAACGGAGGTGAAACATCCGCGTTGGGCGTCTGGTACGTGACAAAATCGGTGGCCAAAATCCGCCGCGTCCCGCCCGCCGGATCGTTCGCCGTGATCGCGTAACCACCCAGCGCCGCGTCGAACTCCCCAATCAGTCCCAACCGGCCCAGTTCGCGAATCGCACGCACAGGGCGGGTATAATCGTAATGAACCTTTGCGGCCCAGGTCGCGATCCCGGCATCCATCACCGCGTTGCCAAGGGCGAAGAACATTTTGGCATCTTCATCCAGCGAATGGTTGTCGCGGGACGACACGAACTGTCCGAAACTCATCCAGGTGCCAGGCGGGAAAGAAGTGCCCCCTCCATCCTCCCAGAATTCCGCAATCAGTTTTTGCCGGTCGTCCAGCCCCGCTCCGAAGTTAACGATTTCTTCGGCCTGGGAAATAAAGCGGGGATTGATCAAGGTGCCCACCATGCTGCTGCTGATCGTCTGGGGACTGCCACCGGCAACCGTGATCGTCCGGTTCGCCAGATCCACCGTTCCATCGACCAGCAGGAAGGGCTCAGGTGCAACCGGACGCAAGGTTTCGGCCGAAGCAACGCCAAACATCGTGACGTCGCCCCACTGGGGAGTCAAAAATCGCTGAATTCGGATTTCGCTTCCCGCTGCGGCGTCAATCGGAACCCGCTCGGGCGTCCATTTTTCAATATCAACGACAGCGCCCGGACCATTGACGGCCTGATAGCCCGAGATGTCCGAATAGGGAACGCCGGCCGTACCACCCGCATCAGTTCCCAGCTGGTTTGATCCATCCGCGTGCCGCATACCCAGCAAAGACGCCGCCATTCGATTGCCAATGCCGGCTGGCGTGGAGCCATCCGTCGAATTGTCGGAAACGTCCAGCCCAAATTCTTTCATCATGCCATCGAACAGCGACTTCTCGGACGGAAACAGGTCCACCAGCACGCGATAGGCAGCAAAACTCATGGCCACCGATTTGTTCCGCTGCGTGTTCTCGCTCGCCGGCCGTTGCATATCGTCACGGAGCGTGGTCGAGGCCGCTGTCAAATCGTAGGCCGACCACGCGTCATAGATTGCCGTATGAACCATCGCATAGGCCCGCGACGCCACCGTTGGACCCGTTTTCAAATTGATCACGGCCTGCTGGGCCATCCGGTCCCAGAGCACGGACAACGTGGGCGACACGTCCTGAACGCGAACCAGTTGCGTCGTCGGTTCCAGCACCAGTTTCGCCGCACCGAAATTGCCAGCATCGATTCCATTGGACTGCAGCCGGTCAAAAACCTGATGCACCCGGCCATCGGTAGCCGCATTCCCAACCGATTCAAAGGCCCGGTCCCGGACCGACGCATCTCCGGGTGTGTTCAGCGAATCACTTCCGCCCGATCCGGTGGCCTTCACCCCCCGGGTCAGACTGACGCGGTCTCCAAAATCAATTTGATCGTTGCCGGAACCGGCCACGACCGAGACGACACCCGCCAGCGTCGATGCGGCCGAACCGGCGGCAGGAATCACGGCCAGCATGTCACTGCCGGACCCGAGCCGCGCCTGCGTTTTACCTTGCACGACCACGCCTCCGGCAATCAGCGCATCGTCAGACCCACTGCCCATGTTCAGGTCGAGTTTGCGTCCAATGTTCACATCCTCGGCGCAAAAAAGATCGTTGCCCGACAGTCCCTGCATTTTCAAATCACCACCCACGCTGGTTCGCGTCACGGATACCGTGTCGTCACCGGCATTGGTGCGAAAATCCAGCTTCCCAAAAACAGTGACGTCGATGAAATCAAAGACGTCATTTCCCGAACCCCCAGCCGTTTTGCACTGGTCCGCGCTGACTCCTCGCACCTCGAACCGGTCGTTCCCCCGGCCACCATCCAGTTGCAGTTTCCCGGACAACCCGACGCCATTCATGGTGACGCTGTCGTCACCGTTCCCCATCCGGACCGTCACGTTGTTCGGTGATCCCGTCATGACAAAAGCAGCAGAGCTGCCGTTGATGGTCGTGCCATCCCCGGTGACGGTAATCGAGCCATTGCTGCCTGCGACAATCGAAACCACATTCGACCCACTGTCACCGGAGACAGACAGATTGCCACCGCGCAACCAGACATCCACATTGCTGGCCAGCAGCAGTCGGTTTTCGAGGCTGGAGTAGTGGAGAGTATCACCGTTCACCGGTTTCGCCTTCGAGACTGAGGCACCGGGATTTCGTTGAGATTTTCGTCGCATGGATTCACCCTGGGGAGAGGTTGGTTCTCGGACCCGTTCATTCTATTTGACGATTCCCACCTGTCCAACGTGAGGGTGATCGACAGAGTTCATCGAATGGTTGGAATTGCGCTGGAACCCCGGGCTGGACGCCGATTCACTGCGATGTCACGGCATGGATGAAATGATCCGAATGTGCGATAATTCAGGCCGGACTGGGTCAGGGCAAACCAGGCAAACCCCTCCCGTCCCGACACCATGCACCCAAAAACTGCAGAGCGGTGGCGCACCAACACGAACGGCACCCGTCGCTTATGAACGCAGAAACTCCCGCAGCTTCACATTCCGGAACGGACATCCCCGACGTGATCGCCGGTTTTCTGGGAACGATCCATGTCATCGATTCGCATACCGGGGGGGAACCAACCCGGGTAATTGTTTCGGGGGGACCGGAACTGGGAACCGGATCGATGGTCGAGCGGCGGGATTTGTTCCGGACCCGTTTTGATGCGTGGCGGCCGGCCGTGCTGAACGAACCGCGCGGGAGCAGCGTGATTGTGGGGGCCATACTTTTGCCACCCGTCAACGACGACTCGGTTGCAGCCACGATCTATTTCGACAATGTCGGCTACCTGGGAATGTGTGGGCATGGGACCATCGGATTGACGGTGACGCTGGGGCATTTGGGTCTCATCCGGCCGGGAGAACATCGAATCGATACGCCGGTAGGCCAGGTCCGCGTGGTGCTGCACGATGGAAATACTGTTTCCGTCCAAAACGTGGCCTCGTACCGCTTCCGGGAATCGGTTGCGGTGACTGTGCCGGGGATTGGCCGCGTGGTCGGCGACATCGCCTGGGGCGGGAACTGGTTTTTTCTGGTACGCGAGACGGAGTCGGCTTTCGGCGCCATCCATCCCGGTCGGGCGAGGGACCTGCTGGATTTTACCAAACGAATTCGCTCGTCGTTGCATGCCGAAGGGATTGCAGGTGAAAAGGGTGCCGTGATCGATCATGTCGAACTGTATGCACCTCCGGGAGACCTGCCGGCGGACAGTCGCAATTTTGTTTTGTGTCCGGGTGGTGAATGGGACCGTTCGCCGTGCGGGACGGGCACGAGCGCCAAACTGGCCTGTCTGGCCGCCGATGGCAAACTGAAACCGGGCGAGACCTGGCGGCAGGCAAGTACGACGGGCAGCATTTTTGAAACTTCCTACCAGTGGGAAAGCGATGAGGGCAGTGCCGGCAGTCCCCAGCCACCTGCAGGTCCGGATCCTGAACCCGCCCCAACATCGGGCTCCCCCCGCATCATTCCAACCATTCGCGGTTCGGCCTGGATCAGCGGTGACAACAAACTCTTTTTTGATCCAACAGACCCGTTTCGTTTTGGAATTGATACATGAAGTCGAGTGGCGGTGGGCCGGTTGTTATTGTCGGTGGCGGTGTGATCGGCGCGCTGAGTGCCTGGTATCTGTCGCAGGCTGGACATCATGTGACGATCCTGGACCGGGACCGGTTTGGCGCCGCCTGTTCGCACGGCAACTGTGGCTACATCAGCCCGTCGCACGTGTTGCCACTGACTCAGCCGGGTGCGATTCGGGGCGCCCTGGCTTCGATATTCCGGGGGCCCTCGCGGTCACCGGTCTATGTCAAACCGCGGTTCAGCCCGGCACTGATCCGGTGGTTGTGGCGATTTTCGCGGCGGTGCAACGCGCGAGACATGCTGCAGGCCGCGGCGTCGCTGAACGGACTGCTTCAGTCGAGTGCCAGGCTGTATGGGGAACTGATCGAGTCCCAGCAGATTCAGTGCGAGTGGACGCGGGTCGGGTTGCTGAATGTTTTTCAGACGGCAGCGGCCTTTGACCATTTCGCGGAATCGAACACGCTCGTGCGGGAGAACTTTGGCGTCAGCGCCGTGCCGTGGGATGCGAAAACGCTGGAACAGAACGAACCGGCGCTGAAACCGGGTCTGGCGGGAGCGTGGTATTTTGACTGTGACAGCCACATTCGCCCCGACAAACTGATGAGTGAGTTGCGGCAACGGCTGGAATCGCGTGGCGTCCGAATCGTCGAAAACTGCAACGTCACCGGTTTTGTCAAAGAGAGCCAGCGGGCCCGCGCGGTCCAGACCAGCCAGGGAGAAATCGCGGGAGACCGGTTTGTGGTTGCCGCCGGTGCATTGACGCCGTTTTTGAATGACGCACTGGGCTGCAACATTCCGATCCAGCCGGGCAAAGGTTATTCGATCACGATGCCCCGACCGGAAATCTGTCCGAAGTATCCGATGATTTTCGAAGAGCACCGGGTGGCCATCACACCGATGCAGTCGGCCTACCGGATCGGTTCCACGATGGAGTTTGCAGGCTATGACCAGTCCGTCAATCCGAAACGGCTGGAGTATCTGACATCGTCGGCGAAACTTTATCTCAAACAGGCGACCGCCGAACCGGTGACGGAAAAATGGTTC
>JBGSVU010000097.1:0-2854 GCA_041752775.1 Pirellulaceae bacterium
GATGGAGCGCCAGCTCCAGACGCAGGTCCTCGGCGCGAAACGCCAGGGTCACACGTCCCGTAACCTGCGGAACAGGCACTTTGCCCGACAGCCGGACTGTACCGGCTGCCGAGCAAAAAACCCGTTCTGAACCCGAACCGCCCAACTCGCCGTCCAGCGTGTTCAAATCCGTACTGCCCAACAAATCTGCCACATAGCGGTTTACCGGCTGGCAGTAAACCTCCTGCGGCGTCCCCACCTGGAGCAACTCCCCAGCCCTCAACACCGCAATCCGGTCCGCCAGTCGCAAAGCCTGACCCGCCTCATGGGTCACCATGATGGTGGTCGTTCGCAACTGCCGCTGGATCTCCCGGAAATCGTCCGCCAGACGCCGTCGCAAGTGCGAATCCAGCCCGGACATCGGCTCGTCCAACAAAAATGCCGCCGGATTCCGCACAACAGCACGGCCCAAAGCCACGCGTTGGCGTTCACCGCCGGACAGTTCGCTGGGCCACCGGTCCAGCATCGATTCGATGCCCAACCAACTGGCAGCCCGTCCAATCTGGTGATCCTTTTCCGCGGCAGAACCTTTCAGTCCCCACCCCGGAATCCACTTCCTCAAACCATGGGCGAAACTCCCTTTCGGATTTTTTTCGCTCAAACCAAATGCCAAATTCTGACGCACCGTCATCTGCGGAAACAGCGACTCGCCCTGGAACACCATCGCCAAATCGCGATGATGCGGAGCAACCCCCGCAACCGAACGACCGTTCAGCAGGATTTCCCCCGCCGAAACCCGGTCCAGTCCCGCAACCAGCCGCAACAGCGTTGTCTTGCCACTGCCACTGGGACCGACCAGCACCAGAAACTCACCCTCCGCCACGTCCAGATCCACCGACCGCAACACGGGTGGATTGCGACCATACTGCTTGCTGACAGAACGAACAGTCACCGTTGCCATGGCAATCCGTGACCCCTTTCTTTTCTGACCGCACCCAGACGCCGCGACGCCACCCCTGTTCCGACACCTGTCAAACGCAAGCGGGCTCGCTTCCTGTTACAAGAAAATATCGCCGCGCACGCGAAAAATCAACGCCGAACCCCGCGACTTTTCGCCAGGGCCTACCAAACCTGACGGAAAACACCACCATTTTCACCCGCAATGACCTGCAATAATTCCGCACCGTATCCCAGCCCGGCACTAATCGTATGCACGGGCGTCACATCTTCCGCTGACTGGCGGGCGTTGTTTCGCAACAAAAATCCCCGCGAATCGTCCTGCAACTCCCCATCCGACAGCAGAAACATCGCGTCCGGCTTCAATCCCAACCCCTCTTTCACCGACGGCAACGGCAACGTCCCGCCGCCCGGACTTTGGGCATTCAGCCATGCCGATACCAGATCCAGATTTTCCGGCGTTGCCGTCATGTAACTGGCCAGCGAAACATTTCCGTTATAAGACCACGACTGGGAACTGTACAACAACACACAAAACAGCTGTTCCTCCTGCAAATTCCTCAACGACCGGATCAGCTCGTTCCGCGCCGAATTCCAGCGGACGCCCCGCATGCTGCCGGAACAGTCCACCAAAAAAACAAATTTTTTGCCCCGCGCCGAAACTCCAAAAAACTGGGCCCGGTCCCCCTGACTGTTGTCGTCGTCAATCGCGAAATCCGCCGGCCCAATCGGCAACAGTCCTTCGATTCCTTCGCTGTCCGTCGTCCCCCACAATCCGTCGCCGTCCAGCGCCATCCTCGGCTGCATCTCCATGGCGACGATCGCCTGCGAGTCCAGCGGCGTGATCTCAAGGACGGTTTCGGGCTGAATCCTGTCCAGCCGCAAACTGGCAGAACTGGCCGCCGAAGCCGCCGTCGTCGCCTGCGAAAAATCGACATTCAAATCCTCCAGCGCAACGGCCTCATCAAAACTGGCCCGCAACGCCAGTCCGCCATTCGAATGATGGACATGCCCCAGCGCCGCCAGCCCCACCAGCACCCCAATGTGCAACACCATGCTGATCGCCCAGGATGGCACAATCCGCAGCAACAGCCGCCCCGCCGGAATCACCGCCACGGTTTCTTCCACCGGAATCCGATGCCCTGTTACCTGACCCATTACCTGCCCCACCGTTTCGCCACCCACAGCACCCGGATTCGAACCGGTACTGACCCAGCCCGATTCGCCTGTCGCGGAATCGCCCGCAAAAATATCCGACGCAACTCCACTCCCATCCAGCCGACTGTACGGAATCGATGCCATCTCTCTGTCTCCCCCGCCCCGAACGCCTTGCACATTATGGATTTTTTCCATTCGGTATACAAACAAAAAAGCCCTATGGGCAGACAACACGGCCCGACGGGAAGAAAAACGGCCGTTTCCCAGTCCATCGCCCGCAAATGCCCCAACCGTCCATCTCACCTGATTTGACTTGCCCCCGCCTGCGAACTTCTTCTACACTCCCGCTCCCCCCAAACCGGTCCCGCGGAAATCCGACCGGATCGACCATATTTTCCCCCAAACCTCGTTTTGATCATGAAATCCAGTCTCACTGTCATCGGCCAATCGGTATTCATGATCGCCTTTTGGTCGGCATCGTTTCCCGCAATGTTTCTCCAGGCTCAAGCCGTGGGTTCGGGTGGACGGGAAAATCCCGCTCCGTGGCGCCCAACCCTCAGCCAAACCGTTCCCCCCGAAACCGCGCCCGCCAACCAGGACCCCGTCCCGTCAAATACTTCCATTCCGAACCCGGCCAACTCATCCCCACCTGGCTCGCAACAACCCGCCCCCGTCCCCGCCCCAGCTCCCGTTCCCACGCCTGTGCGAACAACCGAGTTGACCGACCAAACCCAGTTGCCAGCCGGTCCGGCCGCGCTGC
>JBGSVU010000098.1:0-4467 GCA_041752775.1 Pirellulaceae bacterium
CAGGCGATGCTGTGGGGAGTGCTGGGTTGTGCAGCGGGATTTGCAATTTCGCTCGTACGTGAAAAAACCCTGGGCACCCTGCCGCGACTGGAGGTGGCGCCCGTTTCGAGGTTCAACCTGTTGTTGAGCAAGTCCCTGGCCTGTCTCCTGACGGTTCTGGCGGTCCTGTTTTTTCTGACTTCTGTGGGGGTTGGTTTGGGCATGCGGCCGGGCAACTACCTGATGCTGGCCGTGGTGGGCGTCTGCATCGCGGTGGCTTTTTCTGGAATCATGTTGACGATTTCTGTGCTGGGCCAGACAGAACAGGGAGTGGGCGGAGCGGGATGGGCCATCAACATGGTCCTTGCGATGTTGGGGGGAGCGATGATTCCGGCCATGTTTCTGCCCGATTTCATGCAGACTTTCAGCTGGTTCAGTCCCGTCCGGTGGTCGATCAACGGTTTGGAAGGTGCGATTTGGCGAGGTTTTTCGTGGGCAGAAATCGCCTGGCCCTGTCTGATTCTGTTGACGACGGGATTGGCAGGGCAGTTGCTGGGATTGACCGTCTGGATGCGGCGAAAGACGGCTTGAGAATTCGCCTGAAAAATGTCCCCTTCTCAGCCAGGGACAAGTGGGCCAGGTTTCTGTTAAGATACCAGCCTGACGGGATGTTTCACGGGAGAGGGACCATTGGACGCAAAAGCCAGGAACGAGAGCGAATTGACGGTCGGCCAGATGCACGAGCTGGTTGGCAAATTGCTGGAAAATACAACCCGGGTGGTCCTGGGCAAACGTGACGTTGCCCGGTTGTGCCTGATCGCAATGCTGTCCAGCGAACATATCCTGCTGGAGGACGTGCCCGGAGTCGGTAAAACACTGATGGGCAAGGCGCTGGCGAAAAGCGTTGACGCTGAATTTCGCCGGATCCAGTTCACTCCCGACCTGTTGCCGAGCGATATTGTGGGCAGCTCGATTTTCCGGAATGACAGCAGCGAATTTGTCTTCATGCCCGGCCCGATTTTCAGCAGCTTTGTGCTGGCGGATGAAATCAATCGGGCTCCGCCCCGGACCCAGAGTGCCTTGCTGGAGGCCATGAGCGACAGGCAGGTCACGGTCGATGGAACGACGCGACATCTGGAGCAGCCGTTCATGGTGATTGCGACCCAGAACCCCTTTGAATTTGAGGGGACCTATGTGTTGCCGGAAAGCCAGATGGACCGGTTCCTGTTGCGGATTTCGATGGGCTATCCCGACCGCGAAGTCGAGATGGAAATTCTGGACAGCCACCGCCGTGGCGACCCGATTGGCGAACTGGAACCGGTTTGTCACGGCGATTCGGTCGTTGCGATCCAGGAGGCGGTACGCCAGGTTCGCGTCGAGGATTCGATCGCGCAATACATGCTGGAAATCGTCCATCGCACTCGGGAATCAGCCGATTTGGCGGTGGGAGTCTCGACACGCGGAGCGCTGCTGTGGCACCGGGCGATTCAGGCTTCGGCATTCGTTGATGGTCGCGATTACGCCGTGCCGGACGATGTAAAATCACTTGCGGTCAGCGTTTGCTCGCATCGCATCCAGTTGCGTCGTGCGATGCATGGTGCCTCCCGCAACGAGACGGAAGAAGTCATCCGGCGGATTGTTTCGCAGGTCGAGATTCCCTGATCCAGACCGGAAAGGGAAGGAAATCAGTACGGGAGCCTCCGAAATTGTCGAGCGGATATAACAGTCGGACCAGGGGCGACGCGTCACAGCGGGGAGGCATCCGGATTCGGTTGACCCGTGAAGGCGTGGCCTACGGCGTCGTCCTGATGTTCGTGGCGGCGGCTGCCATTTTGCGCAACATCAATCTGCTGATTCTGTTGAACGGGTTGATGATTGGCCCGTTGCTGATGAGTTGGCGTGTGGCCCGTTCCAGTTTGCGGCGAGTGCAGGCCCGCCGCGTTGTGGGACCACTTTTTTTTGCCGGGCGAACCGAGTCGGTTTACTGGCAGCTGGAGAACCAGAAACGGTTGTTGCCCGCTTGGCAGGTCACCGTGACGGACCATGCGTCGGACCGGAAAAAATCGGGGCGCAAGCGGATGTCAACGGCGATGCTGCTGTTTCGCGAGATCGGTGCAGGCGAAGCCGAGAGCAGCAGTTACCGGGTCTGTTTTCCGCGCCGCGGCCGATACTGGCTGGGGCCAGCCGTTTTTTCCACCAGTTTCCCCTTCGGACTGATCCGGGCCAGTTTTGTGCAGGCCCAGCGGGAGGAAGTCATTGTGGCACCGGCCACCGGCCGGCTGGTCACGGGCTGGGACCGCAGGCTGATGTCGCATGCCGCGGGTGACGACGCGGTCAAAAGGCGGTCGGGAATTATGGGCGACGAATTTTTCGCGGTTCGTCCGTGGCGTGACGGGGACAGTCTGAAACATCTGCACTGGCGATCGACGGCGCGCCACAACAAACCGATGGTTCGCCAGTTTGACCGGCGGAGCGACCGCGACGTGATTCTGGTGCTTGACTTGTGGCAACCGGCGGAAACCATTGGACGGGACCTGTCGGCCAGTGACGATGCGCTGCGGGTGGAATTGATTCTCAGTTTTGCGAGCTCGGTTGTGGCGATGGCGGCGCGGGAAGTGCACGGTCGTGTGACAGTAGCGATTTGCGGTGCCAAAAGTACTGTTGAGATTTCGGGGATTGAGGCCAAAGCGGAAAGCGTCGAGAACATTTTGCGGCAACTTGCGCTGGCCGAGGCGTCCAGCGCTCCGGACCTGATCGGGATCCTGACCCGTGTTGCCGAGTCCACGCCGGGTGGCACGCCCGTGTACGTGATTTCGTCGCGGTGGGATCGGGCGGAAGTGCTTCAGAAGATCGAACAGGAAACGGATCCGGGACTGGTGCAGCTGAGTCCCTGGATCCGGTTTCTTGCGCCTGGCCAGCCTGAATTTGACGGATTGTTTACTCCTCCCGAACTGTTTCAGAGGCTGCTGGGGAATGCTGCCGGAATTGGCAAGTTCCCCGAAGCGGTGAGCTCGGGACCTGCCGCAAACCACCCCGACGACCGGATTGGCAGTGAGGTTCTGGCATGAAACCGGCTTCATCACGACGTTTGCTGGAAATGGCGTTTCTGGCGATGGCGGTCCTGAGCGGACTGTTGTTGACCGTGAGTTTGGGAACGCCGCACTATTTGCTGGTGGGTCTGTTGGGAACGCTGGCCGGGTTTATTCTGGTCGACTGGACTGGCTGGTTCGTGATGCCCCAGCTGGTTGCCAACATACTTTCGTTTGTGGTGCTGTATCTGTCGATGCGCGGTTTCTTTTCTTCGGAGACCAGTGGCCAGCTGGGATCGGTTGCCAATTTGCTGGTTTATCTGCAGACTTTGCTGGTGCTGCAGCAGAAATCGTCCCGTCAATACTGGCAATTGATGGTGCTGAGTTTCCTGCAGATCGTGGTGGCCAGCGTTTTTCATATGCAACTGGAAGGCGGGTTGCTGTTTCTGACCTACATGGCGGCGTCGGCGCTGTTTCTGGTGTTGTTGAACGCGATGGGAACGGAGCAGGCCATCGTACTGCCGCGAAAGACTGCGGTTGCGGTTCGGCAGGTGAGTTCCGGGCCGGGCAAGGCTCTGTCCCTGTTGCCCGAGGTATTTCAGGATCCGCCTGGCAACCGGCTGTCGGTTGTTTCCAGAATGTTGCAACATTCCATGTCGTGGATCATCGCCTGTCTGGCATTTGCATTTGTGCTGTTTCTGTTGATCCCGCGGACGGACCAGCCCTGGTTCGCCGGTCGCAACCAGCGCTGGGCGGCCGCTGGTGCAACGAAAAAAGTCCGGCTGGACGAACGGGGCCGGATCGAGTTGTCGTACATGCCTGTTTTGTCGGCCAAGTTTCGGGAACGTCCCAAGGGTCCGGGCATGAACCTGAAGGAGCCGGTCTATTTTCGCAGCATGGCACTCGGTTCCCTGGTGGTCGAGGACGGCAATTCATCCTGGCAGGCTCCCTACGACAGGATTTATCCTTTTTCCTGGCAGGATAATGACCGCCGTCCGCACTGGGGCCCCGGTTTGATGGTGGAAATCACGATTGAACCCACCAGTGATCCAACGTTGCAGACCGTTGAGCCCTTTCACGAAATTCGCGAGCGATCGCTGCGCAGCGTCTACTCGTCGGAGCTGGCCCTGTTGAAACGGGAAACCGACGATTCCAGTGGTGATTTCCTTCCCTACACCTACGAATTTCAGGTGACCACCGATGAGAATGGACGGTTTCTCGACTCGTTTCCCTACAAACATCTGAGCTGGATCGATGACAACATATCGATGGCGGACAGTCCGGCGGAACAGAAGTGGCTGACGGAACTTCCGTCACAGCGCTATCCGGGATCGATCGGTATCGCGGCGAATCAGGCAGAACTGATTCCGGACGGGAATCACCTGAAAATCGCCCGGCAACTGGAAAACTGGTTTCTGGCGTCCGGCCGCTTTACCTACACCCTCGACTACACTGCCGT
>JBGSVU010000099.1:0-2828 GCA_041752775.1 Pirellulaceae bacterium
TCCAGGTCGGCGCGTTCGAGGAACAGGAACTCGCGGCTGTCGGCCAGCGGATCAAACACGGCAACCTGGGTGACCTTTTTGCCGTCCTCGCGTTCGTGGGGTCGCAAACCCACCAGGATCACATAGTTGCCATTGGCCAGCCGGATCATCACGGGCCAGGCCTGTTGCATTTTTTCCAGCGCGGTCCACGAAATTCTCAGGTGGCGGGCTTTCAGACCCTGGTCGCTGGCAATCCGCAGTAGCCTATTGAGGGACGGCTCGCTGTTTTCGAGGGAATAGTCGTGTGCCATGCGGTCGGCGCTGACGTCCATTCCGTGGTGTCGTCCGATCAGGGCCAGGCACTGAAGCGCTGTGTGTTTGCAGGACTTTTCCGGAGTTTCCTCCCCGGAACTGTCTGAAGGATCGTTGTCCGGAGTATGCGGTCCACCCGCGGCTGCCTGGTTGCCGGTAAACGAGGCCCCGCGGGCAGGTTCTGGCGATTGACCAGAAGGCAGCGGATCGTCGTTGGGGCTGGCAGGGTCGTTGACGGACATCGTTGATTTTTGGGGATTCAGAAGTCGGGCAGGGGGCATCGCGGCCGGAATTTCCGCGCGGGCCCGCCGGGTTGCGAGTCGAATTATAGGCTACCAGTTTGGGCGAAAACAAAAAAAACCTCGCGGGTTTTGAATCCCGCGAGGTCTGGTTGTCGGTCAAGCCGGTTGGGTCCGTGAGGATTAAACCGGTTGTGCGATGTATCCAAAGCTTCCCTGGAAATTGGTCAGTTTGAAACGCTGGGCGACATCGTCGGCCTGGACCATGATCGCACTCAAGTCGATATCGTTGCCGATTTTGTTGCCGGCGACGTCAAACAGCCGCAGCGTTTCCATGCGGAACCCGCCGAAGGACTGGTTCTTGATGATAACTGCACCGAGAGATTGACTGCGATCAAAAGTCAGATCGATTCGCATGTCGTTGCCCAACCGGCGAAACACCAGATCGTCTTCGAGGGAATCGAGGCTGCCTGCGAAATCGCGAATTTCCAGAATGTCCTGTCCGGCCAGCCCTTCTTCGTCAATCGTGTCAATTCCGTCGCCGGGCCGCCAAACGTAGGTGTCGTTGCCGGCACCGCCACGGAGGTAATCGTTTTCGCCGGCTCCGATCAGGGTGTCATCGCCAGCATTGCCAAACAACAGGTTTCGCAATCCATTGCCCCGCAACAGGTCGTTGTTGGACCCGCCCCTGGCGTTTTCGATTTCCATGCCATGCGGGATCAGCAGATGCGGCAGTCCATCCACCGTCTGGAACTGTCCCTGACGCAAATCGACGTTCAACTGCCGGGTCATCTGGGTGTAGTTGAGCGTATCCATTCCGCCGGCATCCCAGAAGGCATGCAGGTCAAGACTGGACTCACTGAAGAAGTAATGGTCGTCGCCATTGCGATAGGTCGTGTTGGCGCCGTAAATTTCCTGCAACTTCATGATGTCGTAGAGCATGAGCGAAGAAGGCGAGGTCGTCGCTGCTTCGGAATCGTAACTCATAATCGTGTTCAGAGAGTTGTCGAGGGCCACCGGCAGACGTGGGTCGCCATCGAAAGGGTGCTTCAGCCCGTGAGAATGACCCAACTCATGGATCAGAACCGAACGCATGCCCGACCCCAGACCGACTGGCACGCCGTCGGGATAATCTTCGATGTCAAAGACCGTATCACCCGGCGCCCGACCTCTGGTTTCTCCTGCCGGAAAATATGCAAATGCAGCAACTCCTCCAGGCCCGTCAATATCGTCACGCAACAGGACGATATCGGCATTTGCAGCAGTCTGGTTAAGGTAGGGCACTTCAATATACCGGACATTCAAAAAACTCTCGTACATCGCAAAAACTTCGCGAGCCATGGCCTTCTGGTCAGCTGCCCAGGGTACGGCAAACGGAGTATCGTCGGCATAATAGAGCGGAGCCGGGCTGGAGTTGATGTTGTTACCTTCCATAAAGGAATAGGTAATCGTCCGAATCGGATCATCGTCCACCTTGAACGACAAACCCGTATGGAGTGCATCCGGACCAATCGGTTCGGTAGCAATGTCAAATCGCGACCAGCTGGTCCAGAACTGGCCATTAAAAGCCCGGATCATCATCTCTTCCTGGCCGCGGCGGGAATCCGCCAGGCCACCTTCGATCAGGACATCGTCAAACTGCCCGGGAGTGTAGGTATAGACCCGGTTACCCAGCAGCCGGAAGCCCGTGTGATCGACAATTCTGGCCGAAGTCAAATCGGGCTCAAGATCGACGATTTCGTACCGAATGAATGGCGGTCCGGCATCCGACTGGCTCAACAGCGAGTTGAAATTGATGGTTTCCAGCGTATTCAGAATCACCGAAGTTGTCGGTACGTCAATCGTGGGTTTGGGAATGGTCGATGCGATGGAAGTCTGTACGGGAGTCTGATAGCGCCCGTCCGAAAAAGCCATCTTGATCTGTTCCAGTTCCGGCAGTGAGGAAAAGTTGTATTCCACAGTGCTGATCTGATCGAACGGTACGTGTATCCATGTGCCAGCAGCCTGCTGGACCCCGTTGATGGAAATGAAACCGCTGGTGGCGGCAACACCTGTGTCGAAAAACCAGGCATGCTTGATCGTACCGCCATCCGGGTCGGTAATCGAATACATGTTGGTAATGTCGGTGACGCCGTTCAGCCCGCTGGAGATGTTTCTCGCAGTGAGAACGGGTACGAACATGTTCGGAGTGGTGGTTAGGCTGAAATTCGTAATCTTCCCCCACTGTTTCCCGTCGTGGGCCGAGATTCCAATCGTTTCGGTCTGACTTCCAAATCCTCCGCCAACATAGCGCAATTG
>JBGSVU010000100.1:0-4573 GCA_041752775.1 Pirellulaceae bacterium
GGACGTCCATCGTACCCTAATTCCTGAGGCTGACAGACCACGGGCGCCTGGCGGCTGATGATTGCCCTTGATTTTTGCGTTTCTGGTGCAGAGGTGGCGCTGTCCAGCTAATTGCAGGTCAGGACACCTGTTGTTAAGCTGCAGCATGGCTCAAACTTCCATAGCCAACCGGCGTCAACAGCCGATGAAATTGGCACCCAGAGCCAATTCAATCGACGGTTGAGAACACGAGGCTCCGCGGCTGATACCCATGCCCTCCAATCCGATCAGCGACTATGAGTCACTTTGGCGCGACACCTCGATTCGACCACCGAATCTCTCCGGGTTTTTGAAGCAACACCAGAACCTCGAACTTGAGGACCGGCTGGCGATTGCTCTGCTCGACCAACGCCTGCGCTGGGCCACCGACCAACCGCTGGTTGTCGAAGATTACCTGCAAGTTATTCCTGAACTTGGTTACAGTAAACACCTGAAACAACAACTGGTTGTCGGAGAAATTCAGGCTCGACGGAACCGAAACGAAGTCCTTCAGGCCGACGAGTTTGCCTCCCGGTTTCCGGATCTGGACGAGGCGACATGGCAGACGTTGCAAAACCAGGAAACCGACCGATCAGAATCCAGAGACACGGAGACTTCGCCCGAGCAAGTTTCTTCTCCTGCCAAGCCTGCCGAATCGAAACCAAACCCGCTCTCACAATCCCTTGATTCAATTCGAACCGTTACGGTCGAACTCTCCGGCCCTCTCGATTCCATTCGAACCGTCACAGTAGAGTTGCCGAACACGCTCGACAACCTTCGCTTTGGTCGCTACCGCATGGTGCGGATACTGGGTGAAGGGACGTTTGGCCGGGTCTACCTGGGAATCGACGACGAGTTACAACGGCAGGTCGCCGTCAAGATTCCCAGACCAGAACGGTTTACCCGCCCCCAGGACATGGAAACCTATCTGGCCGAGGCTCGCACCGTCGCCAAACTGGAACACCCGCACATTGTCCCCGTCTATGATGTTGGCCGCAATGACGACGGGCTGATCTACGTTGTCTCCAAGTACATTCACGGTCCAACCCTGGCGGAACGAATCAGGGCCAATCGTCCCGATCATGGAACCACTGCCCTCTGGATTGCCAAATTGGCGGAAGCCCTGGATACGGCCCACCGCAAACGGCTGATTCATCGCGACATCAAGCCAGCGAACATCTTGATTGAAGAAGATTCGCAGACTCCCTTCCTGACAGATTTTGGACTGGCGATTGCTGAAGACGACTACCTTCTGGGTGCTCAATGGGCGGGCACTCCCGCCTACATGAGCCCCGAACAAGCCAGCGGCGAAGGGCATCGACTGGATGCGCGGAGCGATGCCTTTTCCCTGGGGACTGTTTTGTATGAAACGCTTTCCGGCAAAACGCCTTTTTCAGGAAGCACAGCCAACGAAATTCTCCAACAGGTCATCGAGCGGGCACCCCAGCCCCCACGCCAAATCGATGGCCAGATCCCTCACGAGCTGGAACGGATTTGCCTCAAGGCACTCTCCAAACGGGTTTCCGATCGCTACCAAAACGTCGGTCAGATGGCGGCGGAACTGCGTTCCTGGCAAACAGGCTTGCAACCCATCAAGTCCAAGCGGCAAATGGTGCCCAAGGGGCTACGATCCTTTGACGCCGGCGATGCCGATTTCTTCCTGGACTTATTGCCTGGCAATCGCGACCGTCAGGGGCTGCCCGAGAGTATTACCTTTTGGAAAGAGCGGGTTGAGCAGACCGATCCTGAGCAGACCTTTCGAGTCGGACTGCTGTACGGCCCCAGTGGCTGCGGGAAATCGTCGCTGATCAAGGCGGGCCTTGTTCCGCGGCTATCCAATGACGTGATCGCCATTTATGTCGAGCCCGCTGAGGCTTCGTTGCGAGAATTGTTGGCCAGCATCCGTCGGTCGGACGCGCCGAAAACGGTGATCATCATCGACCAATTCGAGCAATGGCTGCACAACCGCCGCGTGACGCCCGGCACGGAGCTGGTGGCAGCGTTGCGGCACTGCGATGGAGGCCGATTGCAGGCCATCGTTCTGGTGCGTGACGATTTTGCGATGGCTGCCGCACGCTTCATGGATGCCTTGGACATACCGATTGTCCAGGGAGAAAATTTCCGCACTGTGGACCGATTTGATCTGGAACATGCCGCCAAGGTTCTGATCAAATTCGGCCAAGCCTATGGACGGCTTCCGGAAACAAGTTCCGGAGAAACCGTCTTAACCGTCCCTCAACAGAGCTTTATCGAAAAGGTCGTCAGCGGTTTGGCGGTAGATGGCCAAGTCATCTCGGTCCAATTGGCGTTGCTGGCCGAGATGATCAAGCAAAAACCGTGGGAGCCCGAAACTTTGGCCGCCGTGGGGGGAACGTCGGGGATCGGGGTAGCCTTTCTGGAGGAGACCTTTGCGTCTCGATCAGCGAACCCGAAACATTTACAACATGCGCCAGCGGCTCGGGCCATCCTTCGGGCCCTGCTTCCCGAATCGGGCAACGACATCAAAGGCCACATGCGATCCGCGCAGGAATTGGTCGCGGCGATCAACGATCCCAAATACACACTCAGCCGCAGTGCGTAAGCACCGGTTCCCGACAGCCCCGATTCCCTCAGCCGCAGTGCGTTAGCACCGGTTTCCGACAGTCCCGATTCCCTCAGCCGCAGTGCGTTAGCACCGGTTGCCAACAATTCTTTTCGGGAACTGCTGCGAATTCTGGATGGTGAATTGCGATTGATCACGCCGACCGATCCGGCGGGACACGACTCACAATCGGCCCCGGACAATTCTGAAAAGTATTTCCAACTCACCCACGACTACCTCGTCCCTTCGCTCAGCGAGTGGCTGACCCGCAAGCAACGTGAAACCAAGAAAGGCCGCGCCGAATTAAAACTGGCTGAACGCGCCGCCACTTGGGGCGCCAACCCGGAAAACAAACAGCTCCCCACCCTCTGGGAGTGGCTCACCATCCGCCGGCTGACCAATAAGGACAAATGGCGACCGGCAGAGCAACGGCTAATGGCGCGTTCCACTCGCATTCACACGACACGAGCCGGATGGGTGACGATGTTGGGAATGCTATTGATGCTTGGTGGCTTTGGCTTGAAACGATGGAAAGATGCCGTCCAACTGGAGCGGGATGCTACCAATTTGGTCAGTTCCATCACAGGCGCGGACTACGGTAAATTACCAGACTGGATTGAGTTGTCAAACTCGATGCGACCGGTAGTCGATCTCAAGCTCCAAACTGCGCTCGAACAACACGATCTACAGTCCGACGAACGGCTGAAACTCAGCTTGGCCCTGTTGCCCAGCGACGCTCAGCAGTTGGACTATCTCGTCACACGCTTGCTGTCCGCAGAAGCGAACCAGGTTCCGTTGCTGGTCGGCCAGCTTCGGCGGTATGCTGGACAGATTGAATCGCAGCTCTGGACGGCAGCCCAGCAGTTTGATTCGCAGAGTTTGTTGCCAGCCGCCAGTGCCCTGGCTGCTTACGATCCGAACAGCGAGAACTGGGCATCCATTTCCGGGCAAGTTGCAAACCAGTTGGTTCAGGAAAATCCTTTGCGTATCGCCGTATGGATCGAAACCCTGCGTCCGGCAGCCAAGTGGCTCAACCCGGAACTGAAGGGTGTCTACGCCGCGAGTCCTCCCGCGCGCTCGCAGACAGAAATTGACTTGGCAACCGACATTCTGGAAAGTTATTCTGCGGATGATTTCAGTATCCTGCATGAATTGGTATTGGTCGGACAACCAAAGCAATTCAGCAAGATGTTCGCTAACTATCAGCGGTTTTCCCAGCAGGCGATGGACGCTCTCCGTGAGGAATTGGCTCAACCTTTTTCGCCAGAGAATCCCGAGGCCTCGGAAACCGAGCAGCAACGGTTACGGCTGGAATATATCGCTCGGCAGGCCAATGCGGCCGTGGCACTGCTGCGATTGGAAGACGCGACACCGGTCTACGAATTTTTGACCGTCGATCGAAATCCCGAAGCCCTGTCGCAGTTCATTTATCGAATTCGGGGACGAGAGGTCAGTCCCTTGCGGCTGATCAGCAGTTTTCAGGAATTGCAGGGCCAGAAAGTGCCCGACGACCCGCTGCTGCGGCAACAGCACATTTATCGTTTGTACGGCTTTATTCTGGGTTTAGGAGAATACACCCTGGAGCAACTACCGGCCCAGCAGCATGATGCCTTGGTCACTCAACTGGCGGAGATGTATGGCAGTCACCCCAGTCGTGCCGTTCATAATACCTTGGGCTGGTTACTGCGGCGTTGGGGTCAAGACGATTTGGTGCGACAGGTAGATGAAAAACCGCTGGCCTATGACGAAAGTGGCGTGCGGGAATGGTATGTGATGAAGATAAATCCACCTCGAGAAAATAGTGACGAGAGTGTAGAGGATGATGTTGCGCTGAGTAGCTGTCCAATCTGCGGAAACTGGTCTTGCGGGAATTTTGGGCAGTTGATTATCACCATGGGATGGAACTGGATCAACTCAGGGCGAAAATTTCTTCGGGCAACGTCGATGCCGCGCAGATATTTGAGTTGCTGGTGA
>JBGSVU010000101.1:0-4877 GCA_041752775.1 Pirellulaceae bacterium
TCACGCCGGGCGGACAGGCCGGCAGTTCGCTGCCGGGCGCACCGTTCGCCGGAGAAGTCCCGCCAGACACGGCGCCGGCCCGCGGCATGAGTGTCGCCGGCGGGAGGACTCAGGTCACCATCAACGAGCGCGATCCGACCGTCGACCTGAATCTGAAAATTGACAAAAACCCGGACAATCCCAACGAAGTCGTCTACCGCGCGACTGGTGGCGTCCGTGTCACCATCGACAGTCCCGATCTGGCCGTGATGGCCGATCAGCCGGGACAGCCCCAGTCGCGGCGCGCAACCATTCTGGCGGACAATATCGTCGGCTGGCAAAGTGCGCTGCCCGACGGAGACAGCCGCTGGGAGATCTACCTCGAAGGCGACGTGATTTACCAGCAGGGCACGCGCACGATTTATGCCGACCGGATGTATTACGATGCCAACCTGCAGCGCGGCACCATTCTGGATGCGGACATGCTGACGCCGCTGGCCACGTACCAGGGCCTGGTCCGCCTGAAAAGCGATGTGATTCAGCAGACCGATGCCAATACGCTGGAGGCGTATGGTCCGGCGGTCACATCCAGCCGTCTGGGTGTCCCGCGTTACTGGCTGCAGTCCGACCGGTTGACGGTGACGCGGCAGCAGTCAGCGGCGGCGGATCCATTGACCGGGCGACTGTTACAGGACCCGGCGACAGGACTGTTGCAGACCGAAGACGAGTACTTTCTGGAGAGTCGCAACAACCGGGTTTATCTGGCGGGCCTGCCGGTTTTTTACTGGCCGCGTTTCCGCACTTCGCTCAGTGATCCGACGCTGTATCTGGACCGGATTACTGTCGGCAGCGACAGTGTGTTTGGAACGCAGGTGCGGACCGGGTTCAATCTGTTTCAGCTGCTGGGCATTCGCAACCGGCCGGAGAACACCCGCTGGATCGGCGTGGTGGACTATTTGAGTGAGCGCGGAGTCGGACTGGGGACTGAAGCCGACTATCGCCGCAGCAACCTGTTTGGATATCCGGGTGAGGCCACGGGATTCTGGCGCACATGGTTCATCAACGACTCGGGTCTGGATACGCTGGGACGGGGACGATTTGGGCTGGTCCCGGAAAAGGAGCGGCGCGGCAATATACTCGGCCGTCACCGGCACCAGTTTTCGCCCGGTTTTGACTTGAAAGCCGAAGTTGGCTATGTGAGCGACCGGAATTTTCTGGAACAGTATTACGAACGGCGATGGGATTCGGAAAAGGACTATACCACCGGGGCCTGGCTGGGTCGCAACGTTGGCACACAGTCGTTCAATCTGATTGCCGATGTACAGATTAATGATTTCTTTACGCAGACCTCGTGGTTGCCGCGGCTGGACCATTTTGTCCTCGGCCAACCGCTCGCCGGCGACCGGCTGGTCTGGCATGGACATTCGAGTCTGGGTTACGCGCGGTTCCGGACTGCGGATGCGCCGACCGATCCCCGCGATGCGATCCCGTTTGACCTGTTGGCCTGGGAAGGATCAGAAACGCAGGGAATTCGGGCCACGACGCGGCAGGAAATTGACATGCCGCTGCAAGTCGGTCCGGTCAAGGTCGTGCCGTATCTGCTTGGCGATCTGGGATTCTGGGAGGAAGCCATCGACCAAAACGATTTTTTGCGGGCCTATGGGCAAACCGGAATCCGGATGAGTGTACCTTTCTGGAAAGTCGATCCGACGATCCAAAGCACGATGTGGAATGTGAATGGGCTGGCCCACAAGATATCGCTGGAGTCGGAGTTTTTGTTTGCGGATTCCTCTCAAGGCCTCTACGAGTTGCCGCTGTACGATCCCCTGGATGACGACGCCCAGGAAGCGTTCCGGCACCGGCTGGCGTTCAACACATTCGGGATTCCGGCCGGTGGGGATGTGCCGCTGAGATATGACGAACGGAATTACGCTTTCCGGCGGGGAATGCAGAGTTGGGTTACGGGGGCATCGCCGGAAATTGCCGACGACATGATGGCGGTGAAACTGGGAGCCCGACAGCGATTTCAGACGAAACGCGGCACGCCGGGGCAAGAGCGGATTATCGACTGGATCACTTTCGATTCGCAGGTCGTTCTGTTCCCCGATGCGGATCGCGACAATTTTGGATCGAACGCGGGACTGTTTGAGTACGATTTCCGCTGGCACATCGGTGACCGGGTGGCGCTGTTGTCCGACGGGATGGCAGATTTCTTTTCGCAGGGGCTGCGGACGGCGAGTGTGGGGATGCAGGTGACGCGGCCGACGATCGGCGACGTTTATTTGGGAATTCGGACGATCGAAGGCCCAATCAGCAGCAACATTCTGACCGCCAGTCTCCAGTACCGATTGAGTGACAAGTGGGGTGTGCGGGCCGGATCATCGTTTGATTTTGGAGCGACCGGGGCGATCGGGAACTCGCTGAGTCTGATTTACATTGGCGAGTCGTTTCTGTTGCGGCTGGGGGCCAATGCGGATTTTTCAAGGGACAACATCGGATTCGTGTTTGGGTTTGAGCCGCGATTCATGCAGCGCCCGAGGTTGTTCAGTCCGGGCGGGGTTCCGGTAGGTCCGCCCGGTTCGCGTTACCTCGAATAAAGCACCGCTGCTGGTAATAGCGGTCCGTATTGACTATCGAGTCGAGCAGTACGAAAAGCAGGAATCTGCCCAGTGTTATCTGAGTTACTATGGGCTGACTGTGCCAGGTCGCACGGAGAAACATACATGGTGGACCGTTGCCAGAGTGAGTCTTGCCTTTTTGGTAATCGGCGCAATTTGCTGTGCGCTCGTAGCGCGCAGGTCGTGAGATGGGCAACAAATGCGAATTAACATCGCTGGCCCCACGCTCAACTGGCTTCGGGCTCAATGTCAGCCAGAAGTAAAATGAAGATGCAACCTGCCAGATTTGCATTGGCGCTGATCGAAATTCCCTGTGACGCGGGCGACTCGCCGATGACGGGCATTTGCCAGGTTTCTGAATGATACGGCGTGGCAGAAACAACCTTAACGTGCAGCGGGTTCCGTCTGGTGCAGGCCGAGGTCCAGCAGCTGGTCGGCCACTTCGGCGGGCGCAATCTCGCCAGCGATGTCGAGAATGCGGCATTCCTGCATGCCGCGAAACCAGGTTTCCTGATGGCGTGCGAAACGGCGGGTGCGGATCAGGACGCGTTCCATGGTTTGTTCGAGTGTCATTTCATTGTCGAGGAACTGCAGTATTTCGTTGTATCCCACGGCCTGGCTGGCGGATTTGCTCATGGTTCCCCAGCGTTCTTTCAGTCCCGCGACTTCCTGCACGAATCCGTCGCGAAACATTCCGGAAACCCGTTCGGCAATGCGCTGATGCAACTCGGCGCGGGGCCGCCGCAGACAGAAAACGCGGCATTGACCGGGGGGTGTTGCCTGGTCGAATTCCATTTGTTGATGGCTGATGGGACGCCCGGTTTCGCGAAAGACTTCCAGTGCCCGAATGATGCGGCGCCGGTCGTTGACGTGCAGTTTGTGAGCCGAGAGGGGATCGACCACAGCCAGGCGTTTGTGCAATTCTCCGTTGCCCACCTGGTCGGTTTCCCGTTCGATTTCATTCCGGAAATCCCGGTTGCCAGGCGGTCCGTCGAACAGGCCCCGCAAGAGCGTTTTCAAATAGAGTGCCGATCCGCCCACAAACAGGACCTCCCGGCCCCTCCCGCGGATTTCGCGAATTTTTTGCAGCGCCAGGCCGCGGTACTCTGAAACGCTGAAGGAATGGACTGGGTCACAGATATCGACCAGGTGATGGGGCACCAGCGAGCGGTCGGCGAGCGAGACTTTTGCGGTGCCGATATCCATCCCGCGATAGATGGTCATACTGTCCAGCAGAATAATCTCGGCGTGAATCCGTCGCGCCAACTCCAGGCTGACGGTCGTCTTGCCGGTAGCAGTGGCCCCGGTCAGGAACCAGCATCCCAGTGCCAGTTCGCGCGCCTGCTGGTTGTCATGGGTTAGGTCTTGCATGAGAATTGCCGGTGAAATCTGCACAGCTTCCCGAATGGCCGCACATCCAGGCCGGATGTTGGCGGGGAGCAACTGCTGCTGTTATTGGGGTGATTGAAGCTGGGCACTGCGGAGGCCCTCTGTTCCGGAGTGTTTCCGGTTGCGAAAAATTTGATACCCGGTTCGACCAGAATACCAGTTTTTCAGGATACCACGATTGTTGTTAACAGTAACCGCACAGGAATTGCGGCGGTCACCGACCGGGACGATTTGTTGCACTTCTGACGAAAGCGACCGATGATTCTTCGCCAGTGGCATCTGTTCCTTCATGCGTGGGCGACCGAGGGCGCCGGGAATTCCGTGGCAGCACAGGCGGATGGGAGTTTGCTGCTGAAGGGGGAGCAGTTGCAGGAGCCGTTTGCAATTTCCTTTGAGGAAATGTGTCGGCGATTTGAGACTTTGCCGGGGGCCTGGTGCGAACCCGACGGGGCCGTGGGATGGAATCCCCCTCGGGAAACCGGTGGTGACGGGGCATTGGAAAACGGGGCATTGGAGAACGGGGCGGGGGACAACGGGCCGGGGGAGAATGGGCCGGGGCAATACCTTGGCGGGACCCTGCATTGCCTGGACGAACGGGTAATGTGCGTTGAACTGTTCGTTCACCTGCGGCAACAGAACTGGCTGCGGATGCTGGATGCCTTGATGGGCGAGGAAAGGCGAATTGCGATTCAGTTGGCGGAAGAAGGTGTTTTCGTTTCGCCCGAAGGGTTTTTGCACCGGGCTTTTGCCACTCCGCTGGCCTGAGCGCGGACTGGGACTTGAAAGTCGCTGCAACCTCACTGAAAATTGGTGCAACAGCGTTGAAACGGGCACCAGTCTTGGGCGGGGGTGGGCCAACACCATGTGGATTCGGAAAAGATTCGATATTGG
>JBGSVU010000102.1:0-5188 GCA_041752775.1 Pirellulaceae bacterium
AAATCTGTCCGGAAACACCACCCGACCGGGTCGGATCGGGACTGGCGAAACCAGGCAAAGACTGCCGATTTTAACGGATTTCGCTTGTTCGTTACAGCCGGTTGTTCCGGTTTTGCCAGCCCCTGTTTCGGTTTGAATGGAAGTGCAGCCTGAATGATTCAAAGCGGTTTTTCCTGGCTGCCGAAAGAAACGGAAAGCCAGGGACCCAATGCGCGGCGGAAGGATCTGTAGCGCTGGTTCGCCATTCGCCCATCCAGCCTGAAGGAGTCACACAGACATGGAACGGAATCTGAAAATTTTGGCAACAGCCGCCTTGACCGTCGCGGTTTTCGCGGGATCCGCATCTGCCCAGTACGCACCCGGCAACGGATACGAAAGCAACGGAACGCTTTCCAACTACCTGTTTTCCCAGTACACCACCAACGGACCGGCCGCCGCAACAGCAGGCATGTACCCGGCTCCCCATCCGGTGCCAGGTTACGTGGGCAGCGCAGCCTACACCTACCAGCCGCTCCAGCCACACGAATTGATGTACCAGCACCGCCGCAACTACTACAACTACTACGCCGGGCCGGAATCGTTCTACGCCAACAGCTGCACCGGGCGTGGCGGTGGCGGTGGACTGAACAAAACCACCGTCGTCTGGCAAAGTGGTGCCAACCACATGGGCAATCTGCCCGGAGCGATGGCGCCGTTTGGCAAACTGCATTATGCCCTCGCCAGCCGTTACTACTGCATTCCTGGCAGCGGAGCCGGACTGGCTGGCGGCGTCCGCGGACACCTCGCCGGTGGTTTACATCACCATGGCGCGACCACAGGCAGCTGCTCCAGTGGAACCTGCGGCGAATGCGAAAGTTGTGGAGCCGCGTCCGGCCGCTACGAACAGTACGGCCAGGTTCCCACACCCCACGGTTACTCCAACCGCTAAATCTCCGGCTGGCCTGTCAGGCAGACCCGACATGTTTCACTCTGAAGGATTGGATTTCAAAATGCGAACCAGACTTTTTTCGACAGTTTTTGCGATGGCGGTTTTGGTCGCCGCAAGTGTGGCCCAGGCACAGAGCTGTAACAGCTGTGGCACTTCGGCCGGCTTTTGCGGTATCGGCAGCAGCGGCGCTCTGGGTGCCGACGGAATGTCGATACCCACCTGCTCCTCCTACCCGGGCGGATACCCATTGCGGGGCCTGGGAGTTGTGTATGCAGCCCGGGATCATTTCAGCCCGCAACCGCTCTACGCCTACAGCCGGAACGGTATCGACGCCTCACGCCAGCATGCATGGAATCAGCAACAGGCGCAGATGTACTCCTGGCATGGACCGAATTCCTACTGGCGCTACAATGCGCCAACCGCAGTCGTGGTTCCACCCACGGCCGCCTTTCAGTCCGAATACAACTGGGGCGTAGGCCAGACGCGCAGCCTGCCCATCTACCACCAGTTCGGTTTCGCCAATGGCGGCGGTGAAGGCAACGGCACCGGGGTCGCTCCTGGAACCCCCTACTGGCCCAGCAGCACCGGCCAGATGGGCCTGTACCCGGTTCGCGGACCGTGGAACTGAAAACCCGCGGTCGGCCAATCCAGCAAAATTCAAACGGGCACCAGATCGGTACCCGTTTTTTTATTGGAAGTTCGCAGTGGGAACACCGAACACTTTCTCGCCAAAACAGCTTCTTGCCTGGCATCCTGAGTCTTCGGCCTCTATCCCGCGCCCCGCCCCCCGTCAGTACATCTCGTAAACTTGACACAAATTGCCGAGTGTCTCATCTGACGTTCTTTTCGGCCTGGTCTGTAATTCAAATGATGGCGCTGTGTTCAATCCGGGGGCGCGGTGGGATCCTGGAATCGACCGGGTCGGTCGATGCTCCAAAACACTGCAGGCCAAATTGTGGCTATTTTCCGTCCAAATCATCGCAATCGATTCGACCCCGAACCCATTGGCACAACAGCTGCGTATTCCTTTTCGACAGTGAAGTTGATTTTGTCCGGAAAGGAACTGGCCATGTTCATTTACGAAACCCTGATGCTGGTTGGTGGAACGCTGATCTTTGCCCTCTCGGTTGCCGCCTGCACCGCGCGGCGTTCAGCAAATCCTTTTTCCGCGTTCTAAGTCATGTCAGGGCCGCTGCTGCCGGCATTTCAGCAGCAGCTGGTCCAGTTTTTCGCTCCACGAGGACTGACTCCACCCCGGCGGGACGGTCTTGAGAAACTCCAGCATCTGGCCTGCTTCTTTGGCCTGACCATTCAGCAACATCAGCCGCGCGGTTTCATGTTTCGACTCGAACCAGGCTTCCGACTGGGGCTGCAAACGTCCGCCAGTTTTTCTCCACACGGCAAGTGCTTCTGGAATCTGGACCGGCGCCCGGCTGGCTACCTGCCCCATCGTTCGGGCATAGAGCATCTGAATCGTCAAATCGTCCGGCCGCTTCCCGGCAAGTGAGCCCAGAAGGAGCGCTGCCTCCTGCGGCTGGTCCAGAGCCATCAGCAACTTGCCTCGCGAAACTGCCAGCGGCGTTGCCGCCTCCCCATCACCCACGCGGCCATCCAGCCGTTCTGTCTGTTTCAGCAGCAACTCCAGCAACTCCCTTTTCTGGTCGCGAAAATCCTCGCGGCCCGCCAACCGCAACAGCTCGACCAGGTTCTGGTCAGCATTGTCCGACGCTTCAATCTGGTCCATCAACTGTTCAATCGCCGGCAAGTCGCCGGGGCCGAGAATCTGGGCGGCAGCCGCGACGACCCGCCCCTGCTCCCGGGTCTCCGCGTTTACGGAAATGTCATCCTGAAACAGCGGGTGCAAATCAGCCAGGACAATTTCCGGTTTCGCAAACCCAAGCTCCAGGCCCAGGCGGTCCAGCGCCACCAGCAACTTCCATCCGGCATCCGGATTTCCCGCATGAGAGCTGGACAGCATTTCTGCGGCGTACTGCCGAATCGGCGGGTCGATGCGGGTGGCCCGTTTCAGGGCCGCTTCCGAATCCGTCGCGCGCATCGAGGTATCCAGGACCCGCACGATTCCTGCCGCCGAAGTTGCCGCCAACCGCCGCATGGGCAATATGTCCAGGTGGTATCCCAGCGCAGCGTCCCAGTCCCGGCGGGAATAAAAGAGCTGTGCCAGCTGCATCCGGATTTCATCGGTGGCATCGGCACTGCCCCAGCGGGCGATCTGGTTCTCCGCATATTCCAAAAACAGTTTTCCATCGTTTTCGTCGCTAGGCACCTGGTCGGCATACCAGCAGGCCCGCCGGTGAATGGCAGCGGCCAGTGAGTGAGCGGAAAATTTTTCACACACCGCCCTGAGTTCCTCTGCGGCTTCGACAAACTTTTCCCCAGACGCCAACAGCCCACCAGTCTGAATCCGGATTCGAAAGACTTCGCGAATCTGTTCTTCACTGGCAGCGTCCGGTTCCAGCAGTTTCGCTGCTGTTCGCAACGCCTCGATGGCATCGGAGGTTCGCTCTTTATCCAGCGCCGCCTGGGCCGTTCGCAATGCCAAATCAACCGCCATGGCATTCCGCCCCGCTATTCCGGAGTTGGCCGTGTTTGCCGCCCCGCCGGGCATTTCGCCGTTCGCAACACGATTTGTTTCACCCCCCGCCGCTGTCTGTCCCGCCATTTCCAGCAAAATCCGGTTGGCAACTCGCCCCCATGCCGGGCCAAACCGCAGCTGAATTCGTTCGGCCCAGTCGCGCGCCACAGCGAGGTCATTCATTCCCAGCTTTTTTGCAACCGGAGAATTCAAAAATTCCAGTACACCGATTTCTGTTTCGGCCGCATTCGACCGCGCCTGTTCGACCGAACGCACCAGAGCGGCAATAGTGTCTGAACCAGCACCCGCCATGGCCTGGGCCAGCGACTGCTGCCAGAACGTCTGCCGGTTGGCCTCTGAGAGTGCATTAGCATCCAGAGCCATCAGCGCCGACTGGGCCTGGTCGATCATCCCCCCGGATCGCAACGCTTCGACCCGCAACAACTCGCATGCCTGGTTCAGGTCGGAATCGGCTCCCGTCTGGCGACGAACCGCTTCCAGTTTCTCAAACACGACATTCAGCGCATCCAGCTGACTCAAACGGTCCCGCGAACCATACAGCCCGGCCAGCGCGTTCAGACAACTGGCCATCTGGAAATTCGCGCTCGCCGAGATCGCCTGCAACCGGTCGACCGACAATTCCGCTCCCTTGCCCGGTCGCTGGATCGCCCGCGCGGTCGCTTCCACAGCCTTTCGCTGCAGATCTTTCAAATCGAGCTGAACCTGTTCGTACAAACGGATCGCTTCTGCCAGCGACTCTGGCGGCAGAATCCCAAACCGGACATTCCGCCGGATCGACTGGGCCTGCGCCGCCGGAACCAGCAACATCTGAAACTCGACCAACAACCGCCGCGGATGCTCCGGAGCCGTTGCCAGCAGCTCCAGGCCCGGCAATGTCACCTGTTGCCAGACTTCATCCGTACCAGTTCCGGTGGACATGGCCTGGGCCGTGCGGACCAGGATTTGTTCGACGGTCAGATCGGCCTGCAAAACCGGGTCGATTTCCGGCATTGCCAGCCGGTCGCGGCACCAGCTGTCCGCCAGCTGGTACAGACCGCGATTCCGCAATCCCCGCGCCACCAGAACCTGCTGGCCGGTTTCCGAAACCTCCTGCCCTACTGCCTGCGATCCGTTCGGCAATCCAGCGCTCGCCGCCATCACCAGCGCGATCAAACAATAAACGAATTGGCAGCTCCGCCAGACTCTCATGGCTCTACTCCTGCTGGTTGACCGCAAAGGCCACCGCCTCGAAACCCGCCAGCCGGGACCAGTCCCACGCGTTGATGACAAACTCCATCGGCACGGCGGCCGCAGGATGCAGGATCAGTTTCGCATCCGGCTTGATGCTCGCCAGCGAATTCAGGATCTCCCGCAAGGCATTCGTGTCGGCCACCGGTTGGTCATTGACGGTCCAGGTCGGTGACACGCCATCCCAGCCAATTCGCACAACGACCTGTTCAAAATCAGCTTCCGGCGTCGGTGTGATTTCGGTCTGTTCGGTATTGCCAGCTTTCTGTGCGCTCAGCGTGCCAGGCAACATCTGCTCGATCAGGCGAAAACTGGCAGTCACCACAAAAAATACCAGCAACAGAAAGACTACGTCGATCATCGGTGTCATGGCCGAGTCCAGCGAAACGTCGGGGCGCCCGGCCGTTTTATTTATGTAA
>JBGSVU010000103.1:0-3796 GCA_041752775.1 Pirellulaceae bacterium
CCGGCGCAGGCGCATGAGCGTTTGTCAAGCGCACCATGGACCGTCCAATAAGACGAGTTACGGCAACCAGCGCAACGCATGCACCTTAATTGAACCCACCATGGCCCATGGCGTAGGCCGTAACGAGTCCAACGATGCCAAAACCGGCGCAAATGCACGGACCATTATTGAGCCCTCAAATGAACCATCCATGGGGACGAGTTACGGCAACCAGCGCAACGCAAGAACATTTTTTGACGACGCGTTGTGGCCCGGTCCCCCCGATACGCCATCCCATTGTGCCGCACATGGGTGTCATGGCTTCGCGCGGGTTGCCGTAACGCCGGGCACGAACAAAACGTTGTGGACAATCAATCGTGGTGAACGACCTGCGACGGTGGAAATCCTCCTCCGGTTCACCGTGCCCTTTGTTACGGCCTACGCCATGGCAATCGTACCGCGCCGCTACAGTGGCGTAGGCCGTAACGAGTCCAACGATGCCAAAACCGGCGCAAATGCGTGGACCTTTATTGAGCCCTCAAATGAACCATCCATGGGGACGAGTTACGGCAACCAGCGCAAAGCAAGAACATTTTTTGACGACGCGTTGTGGCCCGGTCCCCCCGATACGCCATCCCATTGTGCCGCACATGGGTGTCATGGTTTCGCGCGGGTTGCCGTAACGCCGGGCACGAACAAAACGTTGTGGACAATCAATCGTGGTGAACGACGTGCGACGGCGAAAGACCTCCACCGGGTTCCCCGTGCCCTTTGTTACGGCCTACGCCATGGCCTACGCAATGAAACCCATCCCGCACCCGGCGGCTCGCGCCGCTCCGCTACTTCTTTGGTCATTGCTCCGTCGCATTGCCGCGGTTTCCTGCGGATTTGCCACCACCGCCTGCCCGTTTCCGCTTGATCGCCTTATAATCTTTGCGCAGCCGTCCCGGGCGACTTTGCGAACGCTTCCGGCGGGCGTGGACGTCCATCACACACCTTTTTTTTACTCACCAAACTTCAGGAACTCCCCAACGGTGGAAAAGACAGTCATTATCGGAAGCGGTCCGGCTGGATGGTCGGCGGCAATCTACGCATCCCGCGCCCAGCTGAACCCGGTGGTCTATGAAGGGACCGTGACGCCGGAAATGATCCCGCTGGGGCAACTGGCGTTCACCACCGAAGTGGAAAACTATCCCGGTTTTCCTTTTGGCAACGTCCGCGCGTTCATCGAATCGGCCGTGGACAAAGACCGCCACTGGAACCTCCCGCCCGCACCCGACCACAAAAAAGACGGCGTGCTGCATTACGCCGTGCAGGGCGTCGAGCTGGTCGAGCTGATGAAACAGCAAGCCATCAACTTTGGCACCCGCGTGGTGGAAGACGACATTGTCAAAGTCGATTTTTCCGGCGGCCAGCGGCAGCTGTTCACCGGTTCAGGCGAAACGGTCCAGGCCCACACGGTGATTATTGCCACCGGGGCGCGTGCCAACTGGCTGGGGCTCGATTCGGAAGCAATGTACAAAAACAAAGGCGTCAGCGCCTGTGCGGTCTGTGACGGGGCGCTGCCGATCTTCCGGAACAAACCGGTGGCCGTGGTCGGCGGGGGTGATTCGGCGGTCGAAGAAGCCAGTTATCTGACGAAATTTGCCAGCGTGGTTTACATGATCGTGCGGCGCGACGCCCTGAGGGCTTCGCGAATCATGGCGGAACGGGCCAAGTCCAATCCGAAAATCAATCTGGTCTGGAACCACGAAATCGAAGAAGTCCTGGGCGACGAAAAACTGGTCAACGCCATCCGGTTGCGCAACACTGTGGACAGCAGCGAGCAGACGCTGGAGGTGGGGGGGTTGTTCCTCGCGATTGGTCACACTCCCAACACGTCATTTCTCGCCGGCCAGCTGGAGACCAATGACAAGGGATACATCGTCTGGAAAAAACCGTTCCGAACCCACACCAGCGTGGAGGGTGTCTTTGCGGCGGGCGACGTGGCGGATGATTATTACCGTCAGGCGGTCACGTCGGCAGGCACCGGATGCATGGCCGCACTGGACGCCGAACGCTGGTTGGCCGAACACGAATAGCAGAATCGACAGCCGCGAACGCGACGACAGCAAAACCACAAAACCGGCGCCAACCAGCCGCGAACGAGGCGGCAAAACAGGCGCCAACCAGCCGCTAATGAGGCCACAAACAAAGCACCAATCAGCCGCGAAGGCGGCGACAGCAATTAGCTGCGGGTGGAATCGGCGACAGCCGATGGAACCCGCAGACAAAACCCAATTAACAAACACAACCAGCCGCGAATGCGGCGACAGACCGGCCCCCCAAAAAACCTTTTACGCTCCAGCCGACAGGAAACCCCCAGCGATGGAAAAAATTTCGGTGCGCGACGCGCGCAACGCAGCTTCGATTGGCCGACAAGTCCGGATTCAGGGCTGGTTGCGAACCCGCCGCGACTCGAAGGGCGGGTTCAGCTTTCTCGAGATCAATGACGGATCGTCGCAGGGAAACATCCAGGTCGTGGCCGCCAACAACCTGGACAATTACGAAACGGTGGTGCTGGGGTTGAGCGTGGGCTGCAGCCTGGATATCGCGGGTGAAGTCCGCGAATCGGGCGGCCGGGGCCAGGCGACCGAGATCCACGCCAGTTCCGTAGCGCTGGTCGGCGCCTGCGATCCGGAATCCTATCCGCTGCAAAAAAAGCGTCACACCTTCGAGAAGCTGCGCGAGTGGGCTCATCTGCGGCCCCGGACCAACACTTTCGGCGCGGTGGCCCGGGTGCGGAACTGCATTTGCAACTCGATACACCAGTTTTTTCAGGAGCAGGAATTTCTCTACGTGCACACGCCGGTGATTACGGCCAGCGACTGTGAGGGGGCGGGAGCGATGTTTCAGGTCACGACGCTGGACATCGACAAGATCGCGCCGAAATCAATTGAAAAGATTGACTACGGCCAGGATTTTTTTGGCCGGCGGGCCTATCTCACCGTCAGCGGCCAGCTGGAAGGCGAGATCTTCGCCTGTGCGTTGGGGAAGATTTACACGTTCGGGCCGACTTTTCGCGCCGAGAACTCCAACACCTCGCGGCATCTCGCCGAGTTCTGGATGATTGAGCCGGAGATGGCGTTTTACGAGTTGTCGGACAACATGGATTTGGCCGAGTCCTTTATCAAGCGGATTTGTCGCGACGCCCTCGAACGTTGCCCCGAAGACATGCAGCTGTTCGACGAGCACGTCGAAAAGGGACTGATCGAAACGCTGCAGGGCGTGATCGCCAGCGAATTCGTGCGGCTGACGTACACCGACGCGATTGGCATCCTGGAATCGTGTGGGCAACAGTTCGACTATCCGGTGAAGTGGGGAACCGACCTGCAGAGTGAGCACGAGCGGTATCTGACGGAGACGCATTTCAAAAAGCCGGTGATTCTGCACGACTATCCGCTCGGATTCAAACCGTTTTACATGTACTGCAACGACGATGAAAAAACGGTGCGGGCCATGGATGTGCTGGTCCCGCGGGTGGGGGAGATCATCGGCGGCAGCCAGCGGGAACACCGGCTGGAGCGGTTGCAGCAGCGGATGCTGGACCAGCAGCTGAATCCGGATGATTACTGGTGGTATCTCGATTTGCGGCGGTATGGATCGGTGCCGCATTCCGGGTTTGGGCTGGGGCTGGAACGCGCGGTTCAGTTTGTGACCGGGATGGGGAATATCCGGGATGTGATTCCGTTTCCCCGCACGCCGGGCAACGCGGAATTCTGAACCCGGACGGGTGGGGTTCGCCGTCGACGGGTGGGCCTGACCGGGGCGGGAGCCT
>JBGSVU010000104.1:0-6532 GCA_041752775.1 Pirellulaceae bacterium
GACGACTTTGTGGTAGGCAGCGTCAAACAGCTTGATGATCTGTCCATCTTCGTAGATCGTCTGGGGGACCCAGATTTCCTGGCCGAAACACTGGGTGATCCGGCGGGCCAGAGTCGATTTGCCGTTGCCAGGCTGGCCGTACAGAAACAGTCCGGCACCCGAATTGATTGCCGGACCGAGGCTGTCAAACATCGATTCATCAACACTGATTTCGTGGAAGGCCTTTTTCAGTTGCGATGCCTTTGGACTTTCCGCGCGAATGGTCTGCGCCTCCGCGCTCATCAAATATTCCATCATCGGTACCGGAGCGGCACCCACGTAGGAACAGGTTTGCAGGAAAACCTGCGCCCGCTCGCGGCCCGTTTCGGTCAGCATGTAGTAGTAGTCGTTGAGGGGCGCTGAACCCTTGTGGACAATGATCTGCCGCGCCCGCAGACTCTGGAACATGTCTTCCAGAATCGGAAAGGGCAGGCAGAGGTCGTTGGCCAGTTGCCGACCGCTGCTTTGACCCACGATCGCCAGCCGTTTCATCGTCAGTCCTTCGATCAGGCTGTTCGGCAATCCGGTTTCGGTCATCGAGGTGGGTTCCGAGGGACGCCATGTCTCGTCCGACATGATCGCCGCCAGCAAACTGGCACCGAGTGATGTGTTTTCGTTCTGCATGATCTTGACCTGTTGATTTTGGGATCCCGGTTCCGGCGGGAATTGGCCGGGTAGTCTAGGTTTCAATGAGGTTGGTGGCTGTCAAAATTGAAGCAGTTGTCCGGTTTTTCCAGTTGTTCCCCCGCTGGTCCAACAACCGGCACAATCCCCGGCCGATTCGGCAACCCGCCAGCCGGAATATCCGGAATTTCCGGAAATCTTTCCAGGTCAAGACGTTTCCACACCCGCGACCATGCTATTTGATTGGTGTCCGACTGCGCCCGGAGATCCCAGGCGATCCGCAAAAAGTGGCCGGTCGACAATCCCCCTTTCCCCAGCCTCTGCCTAACCAGATCCAATGATTGCCGAAGCGATGTCACCACCCAATTCAAGTTCGCCCAACCCGATTCCGGTATCCGTCACTGGCCAGACCCGTCAGGCCAGCTGGTACCTGTCAGGCCAAATCACCGAACACGAACCGCTGCGACAGTTCGCGATCCACATGGATGTTTTCACGATCGGCCGCAAGCCGGGCTCGGGACTCTGTTTGCCGCTCAGTTGCGTTTCGGGCAATCATGCCGAACTGGAACAGCGCGACGGCACGCTGCTGCTTCGCGACCTCGGCAGCACCAACGGAACTTTTATCAATGGCAACCGGCTGACCTCGGAACGGGAACTGGTTGACGGAGACCTGATCCAGTTCGCCAGTATCGTTTTCCGCGTTGGAAAAGGAAGCAACCTTTCCGAAGGCAACACGGTCCAGGAAGCCACCGCCGACCGGGCTCTCGCAATGATGCAGTTTGACCGTTTGATCAATGACGGCAATGTGTTTCCCTATTTTCAGCCCATCGTGCGCCTGCACGACCAGTCGCGCATGGGTTACGAGGTCCTCGGACGCAGCCGCCTGTTCGGGCTGCAGCATCCCAGCGAAATGTTCTACGCCGCTTCCCAGCTGAACCTCGAGGCCGAGTTGAGCGAAGCCTTTCGCCTGCGGGGCGTCGAGGTCGGCAAACGGTTCGCGCCCGGGATGAACCTGTTTCTCAACACGCACCCCAAAGAGCTGGGGCAAAACGGTCTGTATGACTCGCTGAAACTGATTCGGGACGCCGAACCCGACCGCCCCGTGACCCTGGAAATCCACGAAGCGGCTTCGACCGACCTCGAAATGATGCGCGAGTTGAGCGCCGTCCTGAATGACCTGAACATCATGCTGGCCTTTGATGATTTCGGTGTCGGACGGGCGCGCCTCGTGGAACTGGCCGAAGTCCGCCCGGACTTTCTCAAGTTCGACATGAAACTGACCAAAAACATCGAATCGGCAACGGAAAAGCACCAGCAGGTGGTCGCGCTGTTTGCCAGAATGGTCAACGACCTCGGTATTCAAACCCTGGCCGAAGGCGTCGAGACGGAATCGTGTCACCAGGTACTGGTCGAAATGGGATTCAAACTGGGACAGGGCTACTACTATGGCCGCCCCAACCCGGTCTCCCGCCTGCTGGACGAACATGGCAACGAAGTCGCGCTCCACGATGGCGACCCGGAATCCGATTCGTCGTCGCGCTCAAAAGACGACACCAAATAAATTGCCATCGAGGGCACCCAGGGCAGTCGAAAATCAGTGGCTGGGGCGACCAGGCCCCGGCGATTGCCCGCACCCGGCTGGGACCGGAGATTCGGCCCTGTTTTTGGCCAGCCCCGAAAAATCTGCCGTTTTCCGGCCTCGTTCTTCCGGCCGGGGCTTTCCAAAGGCCTTCAACAAAAGGCCTGCTTCTGCTATCCTGTTGCCTCTGTAATTACGTCCCGAATCGTTTTTTGTGGCACCGCGGGATCCGCAGGTTTCACAAGCTGAGGTTGTTCCGATGGCCAAATCCAAAAAGAAACTCGAAGTCGTCCATCTCGTTTGCGAGGAAACCGGCGACTACAACTACACGTTGCGCCGCAAAACAGGTGGCGAAAAACTGAAACTGAAAAAGTACAGCCCCCGCCTGCGCAAGCACACCGTCCACGTTGAAAAGAAAAAATAGGCGGTTTCTCTGGCTATTGCCGGGTGTCGTTGGGGCAACTTCCCACCACCGTTCCGGCCAGTCCACGGTTCAATGTCCCATCGCCCCGCGTTCACCTGAACCGCGGGGCGAACTGTTTTTCGGGCCAGCTGGCATAGGATGCTGCTTTTCGCCAGTGCTGCTTTTCGCCTCTTGTAAATTCGGATAGGCTTCAGGGGCGGCCCGGCGCGACCGGAACCCGGTAACCTGGGGAAACTGCCGCTGCTGTAGCCCGGTGGCGGGCGAAGACAGGATGCGCGGCCTCAGGGGTTGCAAAGGGACAGAAACATGTTCGCGCCAGGCCCCTTCGAACTGTTTTTCTCATCGCTTTTTTCGGCCGGTCAGTGCGCCCGGCGCGAAGGTTTTTTTGGCGCAGGCAGCAACCGGCGCTGGCCCGACGGGTCGATCAACCACCCAGTCGCCCGACAGCATCAGGAAGGATCACGATCGCCATGAATTTCAAATGGATTGTTCGCCCGCAGGACAACGAACTGGTCCGCCAAATTTGCAACAGCAGCGGAGTCTCCCCGGTTGTGGCGCAAATCCTCGCGATGCGGAACATGACCCGCCTGGATGAGATCACTGTTTTTCTGGAGCGGAAAATGACGCAGCTCGTGCCGCCTGACCGGTTGCCGGGGGTCGTCGCTGCGGTGGAGCTGATCGACGCGGCGATTGTCGCAGGCCGGAAAATTGTCGTCTATGGCGACTACGACTGCGACGGCATGACGGCCACGGCGATTCTGGTTCGATCGCTGAAACTGCTCGGCGCCGACGTCAGCTATCTGATTCCCAGTCGTACCGAAGATGGTTACGGATTGAACGAAAAGCAGTTGCGGCGTCTGGCCGCAAAAGGAGCCCTGCAACTGCTGGTGACTGTGGACTGCGGGATTGGCAATGTTGCGGAAGTGCAGTTGGCCCGCGAACTGGGCGCGACGGTCATCGTCACCGACCATCACAAACCGGGCCCGGAATTGCCAGCGGCCAATGCGATTGTGCATCCGGCACTGGTCGGCGGAGAATACCCCTTTCCCTGGTTATGCGGCGCTGGCGTCGCTTTCAAACTGGCATGGGCCCTGTTCCAGAAGCGGGCGGGAGGCGAAAAATTGCCGCCGGACATGCGCGACCTGCTGTTTTATGCGATCGTCATGGCGGCTGTCGGGACGATTGCCGACGTCGTGCCGCTGACCGGCGAAAACCGGATTCTGGTCCATCACGGGCTGAATCTGCTGCGACAGTTTGGCGGTGCCGGGCTGGCCGAACTGGGCCGGCTGGCCAAACTCGATCCGCAGAAATCACGCACTGCCGAAGACGTGGCTTTCTGGCTTGGGCCGCGGTTGAATGCCGCCGGTAGGCTGGGACCCGGCCAGCTGGGCGCCGAGCTGTTGATGACCGACAGTCCGGAGCGCGCTGCGGAACTGGCGCTCTACATCGACAACCTGAACAGCAGCCGCGTCAGCATCGAGCGTTCGATCATGATTGCCGCGAAGAAACAGATTGAGGCCGATTTTGATCCGGTCAATGACCCGGCGCTGGTCGTCACGGGGAATGACTGGAACCGGGGCGTGATTGGCATCATTGCTGGCCGGATCGCCGAGCGGTACCAGCGACCAACGGTAGTGATATCGGTCGATCCCGTCGCAGTGGGTCCGCTGAATGGATCGGCCCGCAGCGCCCTGAACATTGACCTGCATGGGGTGTTGCAGTCGTGCCAGCATCACCTCGTAAAATTTGGTGGCCACCGTGCTGCGGCCGGATTGCAGATCATGCCCGACCGGATCGACGCATTTCGCGAAGAGTTTCTGGAGCGGGTTGCGGAAATGATGGACGGACGTTCGAAGGTGGCAGAGCTGGCCATCGACGCCGAGGCTCCGCTCTGCCAGTTGAATGTGGAGACGGTGATGCAGCTGGACCAGATGGCTCCCTTTGGCGAAGGCAACCCGCGTCCGGTACTCTGTGCTTCGGGGCTGGAGCTGGCCGGTCCTCCGCGCACGATGGGCAGTGACGGGCGGCATCTGTCGCTGGACGTGGTGCAGGAAGGCGTCCGGTTGCGATGCGTGGCGTTTGGAAAGGCGGAGTGGATCGGGACGCTGGAGAATCCGGCCAATACCCATTTCGATTTTGCATTCAAACCGGTGATCAACGACTTTCGTGGAATGCGCAAAGTCGAGTTGCACCTGATCGATTTCCGTCCCTCAGTCGTTCCTCAAGTCGCATCGGCATGACATCGACGGGTACCAGCGGGTCGCTCCGGAAGTGGTGGCCTGAATCGGGTCCATGGAACCGGTTCGCCGCGCCGCTGTTTGACGATCCCCGCTGGGCAGAACTGGAGCGCTTCGTCCAGGCAAGTCGTGAGCAGGGCCCGGTATTTCCTGCGGCAGAAGATGTCTTTTCCGCCTTTGCCCTGACTCCGCCGTCGGCTGTGCGGGTGGTGATTCTGGGGCAAGACCCTTATCACAGGCCCGGTCAGGCTCACGGTTTGAGTTTCAGTGTGCGCCGCGGAAACCGCCTGCCGCCGTCGCTGAGAAACATTTTTCTGGAGCTGGAAAACGATCTGGGATTTCAGCCGCCCGAATGCGGTGACCTTACGGGATGGGCGAGGTCCGGAGTGTTGTTGCTGAATACCATTCTGACGGTTTCTGCTGGCCAGCCCCTGTCGCATCAGGGAAAGGGGTGGGAGTGGTTTACCGACAGGATGATCGGCGCTGTATCGTCGCTGCCCCAGCCGGTTGTGTTTGTGTTGTGGGGCAAACCGGCCCAGCAAAAATCTGCGCTGGTCGACAGCCGGCATTTGCAGATCCGCTCGATGCATCCGTCGCCGCTTTCGGCGTGGCGCGGATTTTTTGGAAGCCGGCCGTTTTCGACCGCCAACGCCTGGTTGGTACAGCAGGGCAGCGAACCGGTTTGCTGGGACTTGGGAAATGCCGGGGGCGCTGGGTGAAAATGGCTGCAAGCCCGGTTTTTCGCCGTTTTTTTTAACGTTGGATGAACGTTGGATGGCCGCTAAAGTACGCTTCCCGGGACAGTTTCCGGTTTCGTTTTTTCAACCATCGCGACCCAGAAAAAAATCCGGATGACGGCGGTCCGTTCCAGCTCACCCTCCCTGTTGCGTTCCGACCCGGCGGGTCTGGCGGCGAATCCGCTGTCGCGCTATCTGGCCGACGGGGCGCGGGCCACACCAGCGCTGATTCTCGCGGTGGTGTTGTTGGTGTTATGCGAAGTTGCGTATTGGGTCAGCCCCACGCCGCTGGTGCGCAGCGGGATGGAACAGTGGTTTGCCTGGTCGCTGTCCGGAATGAGCGTGCAGCATTTGTTCGCTCTGCCGCTGCTGACGATCGGAATATTGTGCCTGTGGCGCGGATGGCAACAGGAAAAGTGGGCGGCCGGTATCAGCGCGCTGAAAGGGCTGGTTCCCGAATCGGTTGCGCTGGGGCTAATGCTCTCGATGCTGGTCCGAATCTCACAACTGGCGGCCGGAGGAATGGGCAATTCCGGAAACCCGATGCCGTTTGATTTGGCGAATTTTGGACACGCGGGTGCGATGGCGCCGGCGGTGGTTGCAGCGGGTGTGCACGAAGAAGTCCTTTTTCGGCTCGGCCTGCTGGGCGGCACCATCTGGATGGTGCGCCGGTTGGGTCACGACAGCTGGACGTTGCGAATTGTTCTGCTGGTTCTCGTCAGCGCGTTGTTCGCCGTGTTGCATTACAGCTGGTTGAACCCCGTCGGCGAAACGGTAGAACTGGGCGGGTTGCTGTGTCGGGCCCTGCTCGGTGGCGTCTTCGGATTCGTGTTTCTGACACGCGGGTTGGCGCTCGCGATCGGACTTCACTGCGCCTACAACCTGATTTCGC
>JBGSVU010000105.1:0-9217 GCA_041752775.1 Pirellulaceae bacterium
AATTGGCAAAATGAAACAGCTGAAAACGCTGGGATTGAATGACACCCGGGTCACGGATGCGGGAATGGCCGAATTGGCAGGTTTGCAGGAACTGACCGAGTTGCAGTTGTTGCGCACCGGCGTGGGTGATGCGGGAGTCAAAGCGCTGGCGGGGATGAACAAATTGCAGACGTTGTCGCTGAGGGGAACTTCGATTTCGAATGAATCGCTCGCGGTGTTGGCCCGGTTGCCGTCGTTGCGGATCCTGGATTTGAGTGAGACCCAGTCTCCCGGTGTTTCCGACGAGGGGGCAAGGGAATTCGGAGCGATGCGGGCCCTCGAGGATATCAATCTGTGGCGCACGGCCTGCGGTGACCAGACCGCCGAGGTACTGGGATCGTTGAGCAACCTGAAGCGGGTTAATTTTGACAAGACAGCCATCACGGATGCGGCCGTGAAGTCGCTCGCCCGATTGCCGCAAATCGAGTGGCTGCATGTCGGCAGCAACCGGATTACCGATGCTGCGATACCGGATATTCTGAAAATGCAGAAACTGAAGTATCTGGATGTGTCTTTCACCCAGTTGACGGAAGATGCCTTTTACGATCTGTACGATGCGCTGGATGAACGCGGATGCCAGCTGATTGGACCGTAACAAGTTGCGACACGAACAATCGCCAAATTGAATGTTGGTCGTAGCTGCCACCGGACGGCTTGCGCCGTTCCGCTTTCCCTGGGTGCCAGCCACGGATTCTTGCCTTGTTTAAGTTTTTTCAGAAAAAAACAAAAATACGGGAATCGGGTGGCAGGGGTCGGGTACTTCTCTTCAAACCAGTCCACATTCCTGACCGCGAACATGGCGAACGACGATCAGCCGAAACGGGAGTTTGAGCGGGCCGTCGATCAGTTTTCCGATTCGATGTACCGCGTTGCGTTTCGTATGACCGGCAACCGCGAGCTGGCTTTCGAACTGGTGCAGGAAACTTTTCTGCACGCCTGGAAAGGACTCGATTCCCTGCGGGACCCGTCGCGAATGCGGGCCTGGATTTTTCAGATTCTGCGATTCCAGTTTTCCAAACAGCTGCGCCGCGAAGTGCGTTACGACAGTTTGCCAGACGGAGATGCAGAATCGATTGCCGAAGTGGCCGACACCGCGCGGTTGGATTTGCAGGATTTGGTGCAGGCGGCACTGAATCAGCTGGACGAGGAGTTTCGCATGCCGATTCTGCTGGTCTCGATGGAGGGAATTCCGGTCGGGGAAGCCGCCGAGATTCTGGAACTGCCGCGGGGAACTGTTTTGTCACGGCTTCATCGCGGCCGGGAAAAACTGAAACTGCTGATCGAGCGGTCCGGCGAGTTGCAACCCTGACCTGAAAAAAATGAAACCCAACGACGAACAACTCGATGACCTGCTGCGGGATCTTACAGTTCCGGCCGGATTGAAGCAGACCCTGCTCAGGATTCCGAATGAGCAACCGGTTGTTGCCCATCCGGCGGTTTTGTTCCCGGCATGGCGAATTGCGGGCTGGGTGCTTGCTGCCGGAATTGCAGGTGTTGCGTGCTGGTTCTGCTGGCCGCTGGACAAACCTGTCGGCGGGAACCCGGTTGCCGTCACCGACAACCGGGCACTTTCCGGCAACGACTCCCGCGCTCAACTGGAAATCGACCAGCTGGACCAGGAAATCGAAGTCCTGAACGCGCGGATCCGGTTGCGCGAAGCGGAACTTCGATTGGCTGAGCTCTGGCGGGACCAGCCGAGGTCGGAGGTTTCCGGGGCGGACCAGTTGTCGCTGGCGCTGGCGTTGTCGGCACAGTCGGCAATCGAACTGGGCGTCGGTCGCGATGCTGTTCGAGAGGACATGCAGAAAGTTGTCCAGCGTTATCCCCAGTCCGCCGGTGCAGAAATTGCCAGCCAGTTTCTGGCGGGCGTTGAATCCAAAAATCCAATGAACCCCTGATCAGGAGAGTCCCGATGCCGTTTTTCAGCAGAGATCTTTGCCATGTCTTTTTTTCCGCACTGCTTCTGGGAGCGTCGATGGTTTGCGTGCCATCCGACAGCAGTCGGGCGGCGTTGCAGAGTGTGGCCGATCCGGTGCCACCTGCCCAACCTGCGACCAGCTCCTACGTCCGGCAGCACGAGTTGATGCTCAAGATCGGCATCGAGAGAACTCATTTGCTCGAATCGAGGTTGGCCGAATTGCAAACGCAACTCGTGAAAATGGACCAGTTGAGGGCATCGTTGCGGGACAAACAGGACGAACTTGGATTCTCAATGGAATCGTATGGAGAAATTGTCGGTTCGCTGCAGGCCCAACGGGTGGAAATGATCATCGATTTGGCTGGTTTGGAAGCTCGCCGCGAGGCCCTGCAAAACGTGGCGGCAGACGTTCAGAAGTCCACCCGGAACGTGGCACTGCAGGAAGAGCTGGAACAACTGCTGAGGTGGCATGAAGAAAAGCTGGCCAGAGTCACCGAATTGCACCAGAAGGGAACGGCGTCTGCCATGGAGGTACAGGAAGCCAGACGGGGTGTAATCGAAGCCCGAATCCGGCTGGGTGAAGTCCGGAACAACGAGGGAACAGGCGGCAACCCCTTCGTCGCTTCGGCACTGATTTCAGTTTCGCTGGACCGTGCTGAAAAACAGGCCCGACTTGACAGAATCAACGGACTGCTGCAGCAGCTCATCGCTGAGCGGTCCCAGGTGAGTGAACTGGAAGAGCTGAATCGCAAATACGATCAGGCCTTGACGGATTCGGCTTCTGTGGAAAAGGCAATCGACGATACCGCCGACAAAATCAGGGCTGCAGAACAGGCGCTTGAACAGCAGCAGATGCTGGAGAAACAGCCAGGCGACCTGTAATACGGCTCCCACGCGGGCTCATCGGTATTTCACAATCAGAAAAAGGAACTGGGAATGAAACTGAAATTGAGACTGAACAACAAACTGGATTTATGGGCGGCGGTGCTCCTGTTTGCAATGGTTTTCAGTTGCACCGCGACCGGTTTTTCCCAGGAGGGGGTCTCGTCGATGTCGATGGGAATGTCGCGGGCCGGGTTAATTCCGCTGTTCGATCAAATCCGCATCGAGGAGTACATCAACTACCATCGCCACGAAATTCCCCGCCCCGAAGGGGACCAGGCAGTTCGGCTGGACCTGAAATGGAATCGGCTGCCGGATGACAGGGCGGTCGTTCAGGTGGGACTGGCGACGGCACCCGTTGGCAATCCTGACCTGATGCCGCCGCTCAATCTTGTGCTGGTCATCGACCGCAGTGGATCGATGTCCGGCGACCGGATCGCGAAAGTGAAAGACTCCCTGCACGCTCTGATCGGTCGTCTGCGGGCGACGGATCGGGTCACGGTCGTCAGCTTCAGCGACAGCGCCCGTGTCGATCTGGAGCCGTGTGACAAAACGAAAAAGAAAAAAATCCGTCAGGCCATAGAACGGATTGACGCCGGAGGCTCGACCAATCTGCATGGCGGGCTGATGCTGGGATACCAGATGGCGGAACAGAATCTGGACCAGGATCGCACCAGTCGTGTAATTCTTTTGACGGACGGAATCGCCAATGTCGGGACAATCGATCCTGCCACGATCGCTGCCGAATCGCGGGCCTTCAACAAAAAAGGGATTTCGCTCTCGACCATTGGGCTAGGGGGCAATTTGAACCAGGAACTGCTCCGCAATCTGGCTGACGCCGGCCGGGGACTGATCCATTTTGTGGACGATGCCGCGGACATCGAAAAAACCTTTGTTCGTGAAATCGACAGTTTGTTGGCTCCGGCTGCGAGAAAAATCCGGCTGACCGTCGAGAGTTCCAGCGCCCAGCCCGCCAGGGTCTACGGTTATCAGCCTGAAACCAGGGAAAACCAGTCCGTTTTCCGGATCGACGATTTGAATCGCGGTGCCACCCAGATTGTGCTGAGCGAATGGGAACTGTCCGCAACTCCGGTCGAGATCCGCGTTCGGCTGGAATACGTTGATGCCGTCAGCGGTGAACCGCAGGAACAAACGGCATCGGTGAGGCTGGATGGCGAAGCGCCGGACGATATGCCGGTCGATCCGGATCTGGAAAAAAACTACCAGATTGCGGTTGTTGCCGGGGCCCTGCGCGAATCCGCCAGGCTGTTTCATGCCGGCCAGTCGCGGCAGGCAGCCAGAATTCTGGGCAAAACAGTCCGGTCCGTTCGTGAGCAATCAGTTGAAAACGATGCTGATATCGTCCGCATGCTGGACATTGCCAGAGATTATCAACAAAAAATGAAAACTGCGGCCGCAATGCGCCGCCCTGATTGAGCAATGCGGGTTCCTTAACGATGGCTTCAGGTGGCTCCGGGTAGGCTTTTGGGCGTGGACTGGTCGACAGATGCCAGTCAACGCCAGAAATGGAAGTTTGCTCCGGGGAAAATAATGAAAATTTTGAGGCTGTGGAATTGTTTCAGCAGTTGTCTGGTGCTGGCCGTCGCCGCTGCGATTTCGTGGGGACAAGCCGGGTCGTTGCGGGATATTCGGGTGCATTCCTCGGAAGCATCCGAAGATGGCTTGCCGTCGGGAATTGTCTGGTACGGGAAGCTGTCGGAGGGTTTGCAACTGGCGAGGGATACGGGGCGCCCGATTTTTCTGCTTTCTGCCGCGCCGCAATGTGCGGGTGTGCCGGGAATGTGGTGACCGGGCAAACAGAACATGGACAGGAGTTTCCTGGCCGACGCCGATGTGATTGCCGCTTCGAGAATGTTCGTCTGTATCCGGCCGGCGACTTATGAAGACGCCGGCGAAGCCGACTTTCTGAAGAAGATTTTTGTGGGCCGTTCGGGTGAACTGGACAACACGGTCTTTGTGCTGCTGGCTCCGGATGGTGAACAATAGCTCTGTCGGCCGGGGCGAAGTCCGAATTTTGCTTTTCGGACGCCGCCTGAATTGGCGGACCGGATGACTGAGATTTCTGCTGACTATCCTGGCACGGACGGGGGAGACACGCGGGTGTTGCCCTTGCCAGCGATGAAAAATTTTCGCCTCGCGCTCAACGTCGCTGCCTGTGATGGATTGCCGCTGGTTGTCGGGGTAGGAGCGAAAGAAACCTCTGGCTCTTCGTCCGGTTCGGGGGAAGTCCGGAGTCTCGAAGAAATCCGGAGTGCGTTGGTGCCGCTGGCTTTTTCCGACTCGTTGGCCGGAAAATTTCACTATTACGCGACCGATGATCCGGGCGAGCTTGCTGCCGTGAAAAGTTATCGAGGCCAGCGCGGACTGTTTCTGATTGCACCGGACGCGTATGGACTGGAGGGCGAAGTTGTTTCACAATGGACCGGGACGGCAGGCAGCAGAACGGCTGCAGCGGGTGCGGCTGAACCGGCGACCAGTGCGAATTCAATCGCCGGAGAATTGCTGGAAAAGGCCGAGGCCTGGCAGCAGGCGTCCAAATCGCACAATCAGCATGTGCGCCACGGCAGGCAGAACAGGATCGAATGGGAAAGCGAGATTCCGGTCACCGACGCCGAAGCCCTGCGGGCGCAGGGGCGAAAATAGGCCGCGCGCCGATGCAACCGTCCGCCCGGAAGGGCGCACGGTTGACGGCCGCCACGGGAAATGGATCTTTGGAGGGTGCTCCGTCGGCAATTCCTGAAGAAGATGATGACGAGGTTGACCTTGCGACGGAAATTTTTGTCCGCGGATTCAGTGCGGTAAAAAGTCAGACGCATCCGCATTTGGCTGAGCGGGTGGAAGGGGTCTGGGTCCTGCGCGATGGGCAGCGCAACAACCCCCGCAACTACCGCAAGGAAGAGTGGATCGTTCGACGGTTGGCACCGTCCCGCGCCGACCAGATTGCCCGACGTCATACGCGGGGGCGGTTTTTTGTTTGCGACATGCTGGGCATGGAGGATGACGGCGAAGTTCGCAAGAATCTGTTCAAGTCGCTGGACTACCGGCCGTTGGCGACCGAAGTGCTGTTTCTGCACGATCTGAGCAGGATTCCCCGCTGCTCCAGCATCGCCACAATCCGGCGGGTGACGGATTCAGAATTGGCAGGCCGTTTGGCCAGAATCACGCGCAGTCGGCCTCTGGAACCGTTCTATTTCACGCCGGACAGTCTGTTCCGACAATATGTGGCGCTGATCGATGATGTGATAGTGGGTTGGGTCCGAAGCGTCTGGACGGAGTGTGGGAACTGGGTTTCGGACATGAAAGTGGTTCCGGAGCATCGCCGCAAGGGTGTCGGCACGGCTTTGATGGTCAGAATGTTGCGGGACGACAGGCAATTGGGGGTGGAACGGTCTGGATTGTTGTCCACGCAGGCGGGTACCCGACTGTATCAGCGGGCCGGATACAGGCAAATCGGCCGGTTGCAGATGTTCGTGCCACGAAGAGCCCATGGCGATTGATATTTTTTCGGGCATAACGGGCAAAGTTCAATCAAACGGGGAAAAGCGCCTCCTGTTTTTTGTTGTAACCGGTTCGCAAAATCGGCGCCAATGAGCATAATGCTGGGACGGGAACAGAGATGGCATTATGGATCATTCGGAAATCTGACAGGCAGTTGGGAGATTAGTTGCATGGGTCTGCGCGCCAATTTTGATCGCGGTTTCCTCAGACGCTATTTGTTGATGGCTGCGGTCGGTTTGGGGTGGGCAGCTTACTGCGCCTACGATGGATTGGTGGCCTATCCCAAAAAACTGGAGATCGCCAGGGAATTTGACGTTCTGAGGAAGCTGGAAGCCGACCGGGAAATCGACTACCTCGAACGGGAGAAACGCTGGAAATCGATCACGGACGAGAAGCAGTGGCCCTCCCAGGAGCCCAAAAAAACTGCGGAAGAGATGCGCAATCTGATCAGCCAGCAATATTTTATGGGTGCCATTGGACTTCTGATCGGGTTGCCGGCACTCTATTCCTGGTTCACCTCGCGGAACTCCTGGATAGAAAGAACGCCCACCGGATTGACGACGAGCTGGGGGCAAAAACTTGATTACACGACGGTGCAGATCCTGAACAAGCGGCGCTGGACCAAAAAGGGAATCGCCGTTGCCGAATATGAAGATGGCGGGACGCGCAGGAAATTTGTTTTCGACGATTTCAAATTTGAACGCCAGCCGCTGGACCAGATGCTGCGCGATCTGGAAATGGTACTGAGTGATGCACAGATTGTTGAAGGCCGGCGTGAACCGTTACCCGGCGCATCGAGTGAAGAGAGTTCCGCTGACGGAAATGATTCCGGCGGAAATGAACCCGGCCGGGAATAGGCCGGTCTCCGGACGCCAAACCCGGGTTGGCAGAAAAATACAGGGGGCGACCGTCGCGAGAAGTGGATTGCGACAGTCGCCCCCCCAGGAAAAGCCCGGTTCAAGGGCAGTGGTGGATTGTGGCGGCCCGATTCCTGCTTCGGACATTGAAAGCATGGGCCAGCTTTGGTTCGGCGGGTGTCGAAAAAATGCTCACTCGTCCAAAATCAGTTTTGTTTTTTGTCCTGGGCAACCCACAAACGGCAAATCCGTTGCAGGCTAACCCAGGCCGCCGGCACACCACTGGAACAGATTCGTGAATCGGGCATTTGAACTTGTACTGGGTACCCGCAACGCCGGAAAAATCAGTGAAATCCGCGATCTGTTTCACGGCTGGCCCGTTCGGCTGTTACCCGTCAGTGAAGTCGCCGGATCGGTTGAAATCGAAGAAACCGGGACGACCTTTGCAGAAAACGCGGCGCTCAAGGCAACTGGCCAGGCCCGCGCGACAGGACATTGGGTGTTGGCGGAAGACAGCGGGCTGGGCGTCGATGCTCTCGACGGAAAACCTGGCGTTTACTCGGCGCGATTCGCGGGTGACCAGGCAAGTGATGCTGACAACAACGCGTTGCTGATGCAGATGATGGCGGATGTTCCTGAAGGTCGTCGCGGCGCCTGGTACAGTTGCCATGACTGTCTGTCCGATCCGCAGGGCAACGTCGTGATCGCCTGTGAAGGGCGATGTTGTGGCCGCATCGTGCGGGCACCGCGCGGTGACTCGGGTTTCGGATACGACCCCTGGTTCGAAGTCGCGGAGTATCACCAGACGTTTGCCGAACTTGGGCTGGCCGTCAAATCGGTGATCAGCCACCGGGCCAAAGCCCTTCGGAAATTCCAGCGCCAGTTTCGCGCGATTGTCGAAACCGGCCTGGGGCGCGTGGGTGAACCGCAGTAGCGGCCGGTTCTGCAATTGGCACGGCTTCAGTTACCGGAGTGATGGCGCCGGATGACGTTGAGAATTCTCTGGCGGGCTTCTTCATCGAGCCTCATCCGGTCCGCATCTGCCTGGACGGGTTCTTTGGCGGTGCGCAGGGTTTCTTCCAGCTGGCGCAGCTGCGCGGCCAACTGCCGGCTGCTGCGGCAAATGCGGTGGTGACAGAAAACGGCCATTCGTTCCGCAGGACTCAACCTGCGGTCAAAGGACTCGGAAACGAGCCGGGCGGACTGTTCACAGTTGAGCGTCAGGACCAGTTGGATGGCGGCCAGCAGTGATTTCACGATTCACCCCCAGTTGCAGAGTCCGGCGAAAACGAGATTCTGGAATTTTGAACGAGGGTCACTTTTCGGTCCCTCCCATCCACTGTCTTTCCAGGCAGGCTCGCAGTCCCAACCTGGCGCGAAACAGGCGGACGGAAACATGGTTGCGGGTCATCCCGGAATCGCTGACGATCGAGTCCAGCGACTGCCCCTCCAGCCGGCTGGCCAGTATTTCAGCCAGTCGGGGAGGCATTTGTCCGAGACAGAGGTTAACCGCCTCAATGAATTCTTTCCGTTCGGTTGCGGTTTGAAACTCGTTCGGGGAAATATTGGGAACCAGCAGTCCGTTCAGGTCGTTGTCGGGATTGGGCAGGCTGGTTTGCAGATACTTGCGGCCCTGTTTCCGGCAGAAGTCAGCGATTTTGTGGCGAAGGATTCCGACCAGCCACGTGCGAACGGTCGATTTTCCGTCAAACCACTGCACGGACTCGATCGCGGCGAGCAGGGTTTCCTGCAGCAGGTCTTCGGCCACGTGGCGGTCACCAGTCCTTGCGAGCGCAAACCGGAACAGCAGGTCGCCGTGTTCCTGCAGCCACAACTCGGGAGCTGCAGGGTCGGTGGCCACTGAAGATTGGGCTGGCAAATAATTTTCCTGAACCGGTTTCACGACCTTGTTTTCCCGGGCATAGGTGCGTTGGTGTGCCGATGGCAGCCGGTTCGGTTGCCGGATTCGGCCAGAGGTTCCAGATTCGGTTTTGCACGCATG
>JBGSVU010000106.1:0-9873 GCA_041752775.1 Pirellulaceae bacterium
CAACCTGGCGGCAACCATGGCGTTCGCTTCCCTGCAAAACCAGACTCAAATCTTCGCATCCTCGCGAAAATCACTCTTGATGCCGCTAAATACCATAAACTAAAACACCTTGAAAGCCCTGGACGAGGACGTCCATCGTACCCCACCGCCGCTCCGCCAGCCGGCTGCGGCAAGCCCCGGTTTTTGCCGGGCGAACACAGGAACCACGGGCTGGCGCCATGCGGCCAACGATTGCTATTGTTTTTGCATTTCTTGTGCAGCAATGGCGCTGTCCAGTTAACCGGCCGTCCCAGATCAGGTCCACGTTTGCATCATGCGCCGGGCGGCTGCCGGATCGTCGACCAGATCAAACAGGAACTGTTCCAGCATTTCGGCTTCCAGCAGCGAGACGTGCATCATGCAGTGAGCGATCGGCAGCTCCAACGGTTTGGCCGCCAGCAACAGCCGGAACAATTCACCTCCCGACTGCAACATCCAGAGTTCGTGTTCGATCTGGTCGGTAACTTCCATCACCCGCGCATACATCGCATCATCCAGCTGTGCCATTCCGTGCAGGCAGGTCATTTCAACCGAGCCTTTCACCAACTCGTGAACGAGGATTGGCCAGAACCAGGCCCGCGCATCGACGACTGCCTGACCACTGCGGTACTGCACACCACTCCAGCCGGCTGCACTTTCGGAAATGATTCTTCCAAAGCGGGTTTGAGCCCGGGGGATGTCCGGAATTCGGGTTTCGAAAACCAGACGTCCAAATAGTCTTTCCTCCGGAATACCCCAGATCTGGCTGACCACGGACACAGCCAGCGGCTCCAGGGCGGACCGCAGCGGCTTTTCCATTCGCCAGGTTTTCAGCGACATCCCGTACAACTGGAGCATGTGAAGGCCGGGAACCCGGACAATCCGCTTCGCACGGGCCCGTTCGACAACCCGTTTTCTGGATGCACGGGAAAGTGCCAGTCCCTGCGCGACCAGAAAACGGCTGTGCCGGAACGGATGTTCTGATTTGGCCAGCCGCCGCCAAAACCTCGACGATGTACCCGTGAACAGGACCAGATCACCAATCCACTGCGCCAGTTGCAGGGAAACCGTCAACCGGTCGTACCACGCGGTCAGTCCGGGGCGGATTTTTTCGAGTCGATCCTCGGCCACAAAATGCGCAGTCATCCACGCGTGCGACGCAGCCCCCTGAATCAGCAGGTTCAGACAGAGCCGTCGGCCAATTTCTTCGCGCAGTGCCTGCTCCATCATCACGCTTTCGGCGCGGGAAACGGGCGCTGCTCGGGCCAGGGTGGCTCGAACGGTGACGGCCCAGGAGACGGCGATGGCCGCTCAGCCGGTGTTGGTGACGGTGCCGGTTTTTCGACGGGCCGTGTCGGAACAGGAGCGGGAATCGTTTCGGGCATGAATCAACACGCGGGACAGTACTCAAATCGCGGCAGGATCTAATTGAATTGTAGCAAAACCGGATTGAAGGCAAGGAGCCGCGGCGAACCAACAGCACACGGCAGAGATGCGTGGCAGACGCCGCCGTCGACCGAAAAGAAACCGGCAGAGACCCACGACTCAATCCAGCCGCGATGGAGCGGTTCTGGCGGAATCCGCGCGGTCGCAGTAACGGTCCCGGCGCAGCGCGCAAACATCGACCGGAGTGGTGCCCTCAGCGCTGCAGGCTGGCCCGGTCAAGTCCGGATCGGGGGAACCGTCAGCTGTTGTTGCGCGGAAAAGCTGTTTGCCAGAGCAGGCGGAGGTCGCTGGCCAGCGACCAGTTGGCAAGATACTCGCGGTTGATCCGGACTTTTTGTGGCCAGATGGTTTCGCGATTGTAGGCTTCCGGATCGGGCTGGTCGGCCAGCAGGTTTTCTTCGTTGCGAAACGCCAGCGATGCCGGGCCGGTAACGCCCGGCCGGACACTCAGGACAATCCGGTCCTGCCCCTCCAGCTGGTCGGCGAAACCAGGTACATCGGGGCGCGGCCCAACCAGACTCATGTCTCCCACGATCACGTTCCAGAGTTGCGGCAGCTCATCCAGCTTTGAGCGCCGCAGAATGCGTCCGATAGGGGTGATCCGCGGATCGCGACGCGTCGTCACCGTCGTCTCGAACTTTTCGTCCGTCCGCATGGTGCGCAGTTTGACCAGGAAGAACGGTTTGCCCCAGCGGCCAATTCGCTGATGAAAAAAGAATCCGTTCTGACGCGTGCTGAAAGTCGAGACGGCCCACCCGAGGACGATCAGCGGTAAAAATACCAGAAGCATGGCCGAAGCGACCGCGATGTCAAAAGTGCGTTTCAGAATACGCTGGCGCGAATCGAGGCCCTCCGGAATGTCCGCGTTATGCAACATCGCTGGCCCGTTCGTATCCGAGACTGTCCAGCAGATCACCCGCGTGCCGCTCGATGCCAGCCACTTCGGCGGGCGCCAGTTTCTGACGCCACCGCCCAACGCTTTTCTGCGAGACTCCCGTGGTCAATTCCTCGAGTCGCGCCCGGCTGGCCTGAACACCGATGAAATCGCAGATCTGCGCCAACCCGGCCGGCGGTGCGGATGCAAACGTTTCATACCGCAATGTCAGCACGCGTTCCGGTGCCAGCTGCGCCAGTTCGCTGGTCGCCCGGCTGACACAGGCCCGCCACTGGATGGCACAGGCCACCGGCAGCGGATGATCGCGAAAGGCCGCCTCCATTCCGGTGAATCTGGGCCCCCAGACCGACAACCGTCCCTCGCGGGAAAACAATCGGTCGATCCGGTTCTTCAGATAGCCCAGTCCGTACCAGGGCAAATCGGTCGGCGGAACATAACGGGCTTTTTTCAGAATGTATCGCGGGTCCAGTTTTGCACTCCAGCGTTCTCCCGCCGAGACGCTGACATCCCGGCCATCGCGGATGATGTGCAGGAACCTGGCCTTCGGAAAAATTTCATCGACGAACCCGCACCGCAGCGAGTTGGCGCAGGTTTTTTCCACACAGACTGCCCCGCCACGGCCGGCCGACAACGCTTCGAACTTGCGGCGGATATACGCAGCAACCGGCGCGGTCGCCATCGCACGTGAGAATTCGTCGGTCGGAAAACTCCGGTTGCCATGCCGCCAGATGTAGTTGATTTCATCGCAGGGCCACGTCACCAGCCCCGGCAGCTGAACCAGAATGTCGCGCAACATGTTCGTGCCGCTTCGCCCTGCACCAATGATGATGGTCGGCGCCGGTTCGCTCATTTGGCCACCTCCCCGGACACCGCAGAATTGGCGGGGGCGGTTTGAGCCATGACTTTTCCCGGTTCAAAGATTGAATCCAGCAACCGGTTCCATTTGGGCAGAACGGCTGCTGCCGTGGCGTTTTCTGCCGCATAAACTCCGACCGACTTCCGGACATCAGCCAGACGATGTGGATCGGCAGCCAGTTTCAAAATCTCGTCAGCCATCGCCTGGTCGTCCCCGCAGCCGACTGCGAAACCCAGATTGTGGTCGCGCACCGAGTTGGCCAGTTCGCTGGACAGTTCGGTCATGACCGCCAATGGACATCCCATCGCCAGCAGGGTCAGCGTTTTGCTGGGAAAGGCCACCGAGGAAACGCCCGGGGCAAGCGTCACCAGACACAAGTCGGCCGACCGCATCATCTGTTTGGCAACCTGCGCTGGCTGATGGGAAACAAAGAAAACATTGCGGTCCAAAACGCCCGTGCGATTTGCCAGCGCAATCAGTGACTGTTTGGCCGCTCCGTCACCAAGAAAAACGAATTCAATATGTCCGCCGCCAATTCTTCCAGCAGCCCGAACCACGGTGTCGAGCATTTGGTAGCGGCCAAGGTTGCCCGCAAAAAGCACCCGGAATTTTCCGGCAGGTTTTGCCAGATCCGGCTGCGCGGGGGTTGTGGTTTCATACTCCGGCAATTCAAAATTGTTGATCGTGTGCAGGGTTCGGTCCAGTTTCTCCGAGCGGGCGAGAAAAGTCCGCCGCATATCTTCTGACAGACAGACAATTCCCGACGCCGCCAGACAGTTGCGAGTGTCCATCCAGCGAAGCAGGCGATAAAGCAGACCCCTGCGGATTTGCCCTGATATGGCAGCGACTTCGGGCCAAATGTCCATCGCATGGTAGACGAACCTGCAACCCCGCAACTGGCATCCGAGGCTGGTCATCCATCCGGTGATGACGGGAGGAACTGTGGAGCACATCACGAGGTCGTAGTTGCCGCCATGACGCAGCAGGTACCAGAAAATTTTCCAGCCAAACAGCAGGCTGTTCACTCCGCGCACGAACAGCGAGCGGGACCGTTCACGAAACAGGTCACAGCGGACCACTTCCAGCGCTCCCAGCGGCTCGCGTGTCAGTCGCCGTTCGTTTTCGACTTCGATCTTGTACGATGGCTGGGTGCTGAAGACGCTCACCCGATGCCCCTGCTGGGACCAGTAATCGCCAATCTCCCGCATCAACGAGGCATAGGGTGGCGTATCCGGCCAGAAGTAGCGATGAATCAGCAGGATTCGCAGGCTTTTCCGGTTGGTTGTCAATTCAGGTGCCATCATTCAGGAACTGCAATTCAACTGCCACCACATCCGCGCACGATCTCCGCGACCATCTGCACCTGTTCGTCGCTCATCGCCGTACCGCTGGGCAGGCACAATCCGGTTGCGAACAGGCTTTCGGCAACTTCGCCGCCCAGACACCGCCGGCCAGCGAACACCGGCTGCAAATGCATCGGTTTCCAGACCGGACGGGATTCGATATTGTTCTGTTCCAGTCGCTGCATGACGGCATCGTAACCGCATCCGAACCTGCCGGCATCGATCGTCAACACGGTCAGCCAGCGGTTGCAAACACCCCAGTCCGCTTCGGGCATCAGCTGCACGCCCGGCACATCGGCCAGGGCCTGTTCATAAAGCGAAAAAATCTCCCGTTTGCGCCGAACCCGGTCCGGAACGACCTCCAGTTGCCCGATTCCAATCGCCGCAACCACATTGCTCATGCGGTAATTGAATCCGACGTCGAGATGTTCGTAATGGGGCAGGGGCTGGCGCGCCTGAGTCGACAGATAGCGGGAGCTTTCGATGATGGCCGGATCATCCGCCGCCAGCAATCCACCGCCGCTGGTCGTGATGATCTTGTTGCCGTTGAAGGAAAAAACGGCTGCCTCAGTCCCTTTGCCGGCCGAACGTCCGCGGCAGGTGGCGCCGAGGGCCTCGGCGGAATCGACGATGACGGGAATTCCTTCGGGATCGCACACCGATTTGATGGTGTCAACGTCGCAGCTTTGACCATACAGATCTGTGGGAATGACCGCTTTGGGCAAACGCCCTGCTTTTTTACAGTCTGCGATGCCCTGTCGCAACCATTCCGGGTCCATCGTCCAGGATTTGCGGTCGCTGTCGACGAAAACCAGCTCGGCGCCGAGGTGCGAAACGGGCCCCACACTGCCAATAAAAGTCAACGTCGAGGCGAGCACCACGTCCCCGGATCCGACACCCAGATGCAGCAGTGCCAGGTGCATTGCTGCCGTCCCGCTACTGACGGCAACGGCATGGCGGAAACCGGTCAACTCGCAGAATTTTTTTTCAAATTCATTCAGCTGCGGCCCGGCCGGTGCGATGTAGTTGCTGTTAAAAGCCTGCATCACATAGTCAATTTCAGTCCCGCCCATATGGGGTGGCGAGAGAAAAATGCGGTTATTCGGTTTCACTGTTTTTTCGGTCACCCTTTGACTGAACGATGAACGTCCACGTCCGTCGAAATTCCTCTTTCAAATCCAACTGTTTGAAACGACGGACGAGGACGTCCATCGTACCGGTTGGAATGCACGACGACGTCCATCGTACCTGTTGGAATGGCAGAGGACGTCCATCGTACTTGCTGCAATGCACGAGGACGTCCATCGTACTTGCTGGATTACACGAGGATTGCTGTCGTCCCTGGTTCAACGGACCTCATTCGAGCTGTCGATTCCCTGCCAGCGGTGGGCCAGTCTGGCTGTTCCCACCACCAGCCGGGCGACGCGCTGCGAGCAGTTCCGGATCTGGTAGTCGGCCGGAATGGGCGGCGTCTGGCCCGCCCTGAATTCGCGGGACGCCATTGCGACGGCGTCGAGAATCCGGTCGGGATCTGTTCCCGCAATGATAATGCTGCCCGTGTCGAGTGCTTCCGGCCGCTCGATGGCATTGCGAATCGTGACCGCCGGAAAGCCCAGCAGGGACGCTTCTTCGCTGATTGTTCCACTGTCGGACACGGTGCACAGCGCTGACATTTGCAGCCGGTTGTAGTCATGGAAACCAAATGGTTTCAGAAAGCTGATTCGCGAATCCTGAATATTGATTCCGAATTCGTCCAGCCTCTTTCGTGTTCGTGGATGAGTCGAAACGATCACCGGACAATTCAGGTTTTCCGCCAGCAGTTCGAGAGCGGAAACCAGCTGTTTCAGCGGTTCCGGGCGATCAACATTTTCTTCGCGGTGCATGCTGACCACGATATAGTCCTGCGGCTGCAAATTCATCCGCTCCAGCACGCTGGACGCTTCGATTTGCGGGCGATAATGCTCCAGCACTTCACACATCGGCGAACCGGTCAGGTAAATCCGTCGATGGTGAATTCCTTCGGATAACAGCTGCCGCCGCGCGTGTTCGGTATAAACCAGATTGAAATCGCTGATGTGGTCAATGATCCTGCGATTGGTCTCTTCCGGAACGTTCAGGTCGTAACAACGATTGCCGGCTTCCATGTGAAAGAGCGGAATCTTCATCCGGCGGGCCATGATTCCGGCCAGCGCGCTGTTGGTGTCGCCCAGGATCACCACCGCATCGGGTTGTTCCGCACGCAGCACCCGTTCGGACTGGATCAGGGTGTCACCCAGCACATGTCCCAGGCTGGATGTATCCACGCCGAGAAAATGATCGGGCCTGCGAATTCCCAGGTCGGAAAAAAAGACCTCGTTCAGCTCGTAGTCGTAATTCTGTCCGGTGTGAACGATCTGGTGATCCGTCGCGATGTCGAGTGCGGCCATCACGCGGCTGAGCCGGATGATCTCGGGCCGCGTCCCCAGAATCGTCATGACTTTCAGGCGCTGGTGGATCATGCCCGGTTTGCCTCACTGGCCACATCGCAGGCAAAGGTGTCAGGATCTGCGGGATCGAACAACTCCCCTGTCCAGAACAGAGTCAGCAGCGGCGTGTCGCCCGTGTTGGTGATATTGTGCGTGTGGAGCGTCGGAATATCGATCGCTTCCGGGCGGGATCCGGCAACGTCAAAGGTGGTTACTTCGTCCGTCAGCATCCGCCGGAGGCGAATGGTCGCCCGGCCCTCGACCACCACAAAGCGTTCGACTTTGCGGGTGTGAAAGTGATTTCCGCGCGTGATGCCCGGTGCGGTTGTCGACAGAAAAACCTGCCCCTGCCCGTCGGACCGAATCGTCTCGAACAGACTGCCCCGGTGATCCGTATGCAGTTTCAGCGGGATCCGCCGGTGTTCGGCCGGCAAGTGGCTGCGAAAGGTGTTGAACAGCTGCAAGTCCAGCGGCTGGTCAAGTTGGGGAACCACTCCACTGTTGTAACGATCGACCATTTGGCCGATCCGGTCCAGCAGCGAAGTCACGCGGATGTCAGTGCCTCGCGGCCGAACCGTACCCACAAAACCCTCGTCGATTTTTTCCTGCACCAGCCGCGCCACATCAGAGGTGTGCAACAGCGACAGCAGGCCATCCGACTGAATCTCCGGCTGTTGGTCGTTGGCCAGCTGCCAGGCGAACGTGCTGACGACGGAATTGTAAAAGGGTTTTCCATGTTCGCCAAAAACATGGGGCAGAACGATGTTGCAGAATCGGGCGTCCTCGCGTTCTGCCCAGTCGGAGAGAATCCGGGCCGCCTTGCGTTTGCCACGGCCATACGGCGTGTCGTTGTCGGCATGAACACTGGAGCTGTACAGAACGTGTGGGCGGGAATCAGTCGCTTCGCAAGCTGCAACCAGCTGTTTCGACAGACTGGTGTTTCCCTGTTCGAGTTCCGATTCACTGGCGCGGTTGATTCCCGCCAGGTGGACAACCGCATCGGCTTCCTGAACGGCCGCGCGCAACCATGCAGCGTCGTTGAACTGCTGGCGGGTGCAGCTGACGACATCACATTCGGGCCGGGCGAACAGGCGGCAGCGCAGGTGCCATCCGAGCATCCCGTCACTGCCCGTGACGAGTATATTTCGCATTGCCGGGGAGATGGTGCTATCCATGGCGGCTCGTACTCGGTACGCCGTTCCAGGTTTCGAGGTCCTTGCGGATTTCCGGGAGGCTGAGCAGCAACTCGCAGACTTCGGGAACGGACAGCTGCCGGGTCGATTCTGAATCGTAGTCGTGCAACTGGGAATCGACGTCTTCGCCTTCGCTGAAAAATTTTGCGTAATTCAGATCGCGGTCATCCATGGGGATTCGCAGAAAGTCACCCATGTCTTCGGCCCGGTGGACTTCGGGCAGGCTGGCCAGAGTCTCGTGAAGTTTCTCGCCATGCCGCAAACCGATCCGTTTGACGTCCACCGTCGAATTGAACAGCTGCTGCAGGGCGAGGACCAGATCGCCGATCGTGCAGGCCGCAGCCTTTTTGATAAACACGTCTCCCTGTCGGGCGTGTTGAAAGGCAAACTCGACCAGCTGCACCGAATCGCGGAGGGGCAGCATGAAACGGGTCATGGCCGGGTCGGTGACGGTGATCTCATTTCCATTTTTGATCTGGTTGACGAACAGCGGAATCACGGAACCGCGGGAGTACATCACGTTGCCGTAGCGGACCGAGCAGACGCGGGTTTCGCCGGCATCGAGTCGCCGGGCAAACGACTGCGCGATTTTCTCCATCAGGGCTTTGGTCATCCCCATGGCATTGACGGGATAAACGGCTTTGTCAGTTCCCAGGCAGACCACGCATTCGGCTTGGGCAGCGATCGCCGATTCGATCACGTTGCTGCTGCCGATGATGTTGGTGTTGACCGCTTCCATCGGGAAAAATTCACAGGAAGGCACCTGTTTCAGGGCCGCCGCGTGAAAAACCAGATCGACTCCATCCATCGCCACATCGACGCTGGAGCGGTTGCGGACATCACCGATGTAGAATTTCAGTCGCGGCTCGGCCATGGCGATCCGCATCTCTTCCTGTTTCCACTCGTCACGGCTGAAGATGCGGATTTGTTCGTAGCCCTGGTCCAGCAGATGTCTGGCCATGGTTTTGCCAAACGAGCCGGTTCCACCGGTGATCAGGACGGTTTTGCCGCCGGGGTTGTGTGTTTTCACGATGTTATTTTCAGGCAAGGTGTCTGGAGCATACAACGTTCCGCGAACAAAAATGGTTCACGCAACCGGTTTCCAGCTTGATGGAATTGAATCACTGCGATTGTAATCGTGCAGTTGCAGCTCAAAAAATGGCGGGGCCTGCGGAGCACTTCACGTCCCTTCCATCGTGGTCGATTCCGGCCGGGAAACAAGGCTGCCGTTCTGTTTATCGCCGCTGCAATGGGGAGGCTGGCTCAGCCACAAACCGCCCAGACTGCACAATCCTCACGGTCTGCCTGGTCGGGTGGGAGTGCTGGCGCCAGGCGCAGACGTCTCCTGCGCGGTCGCCCCAGTCGCGGATGACCGACTGTGCTTTTTTGGTCAGGAAAGTTCTGAAACCGTTTGGGTCTTCGTCGAGGCGGATATCGTCGATCCAGTCAGCGGCAACGACCGCCGCGAGCGGATGCGGGTCGTGCAGAAGTACAGGACTGTCGCCACGGTGGCAAAATCGAACAGCTTCATGAAAACACCATATCCGAGGGAATGCCCCAACACCGCGTATCCGATTTCCGTCAGCGAAAACAGGTAGAGGGGCACGAGAACCGCCCGGTCACTGTTGGCACTCCAGACGCGTTCGTAAAGTGATCG
>JBGSVU010000107.1:0-4289 GCA_041752775.1 Pirellulaceae bacterium
GATCCGGCACATCCCGGGTACCTGGCGATGAAATCCCGGTCGTACGAAACGATGGCCAGCATCCTCCTGAAGGGTGCCCGGTTTGCCGAAGCCGAAAAGTTCAACCGGGAATCGTTGGCGGCCACGATTGAGCATTACGGAGCAACACATCCGAAATCGGTGACCAGCACGAACAACCTCTGCCATGCCCTGGTGAAAACGGGAAAGTTCGACGAAGTCCGGGAATTGGCGACTCAGGCGCTGGCGATCGAAGAAAAAAACACCGGGAAGCCGTTTGCCTACTGCACCGACGCGCTGCACAAGGCGCTGGCCAATGTCTGCGAAAGCCGCAACGATTTGCCGGGCGCACTGGCCCACCTGGAAATCGCGGTCCAGTCGGCTTCCGTCGTCTTTGGCGATGATCACCGTTTCACAAACGACAAACGCGCGCTGCTGGCCCGCATCCAGGTCGAATCCGGCCTGCTGGACGAAGCAAAGATAACGATTGCCAGGGCCCGCGAAGGGAGCAACGACGAATCGGCCGAGAACTCGCTGGACGTGGCGGAATCAGCCCTGGCACTGGCCCTCGGCGATACGCAACGGGCCATCGAACTTGCCACACGCGAGATCAACAGGATTCAGACGAGATCGGAACAACCGTCGATCATGGTCGTCGATGCCATGCAGGCTCTGGCCGCTGCCCAGGCCGAATGCGGAGATCGCGCCGCCGCCCAAAAAACACTTCGCGATGCCATCAGTCTTCTCCGCCCGGAGCTCAACAGTGGAATGCCGATGCTGACACAACTGGAGCAGGACCTGATCGCGGTCCGGGATGATCGGGATCCATGACGAACCTGGCCCATGACCGGCGCTGGGGCCCGGAATACAAATCATGTTTTTCCGGCACGGGTTTATTATGCTGAATTGCGGACCGATTTCATTCGCCATGCCGGGACTGATCCATGTTACTGTTTTCGAAACACGAATTGCCGACAGATCTCTGGTGGGCTGGCCTGGGGACATTGCTGGGCGCATTTTTCGTTTTGGCGGTGGGCCCTGCCCCTGCCCTTGTCGCCCAGGAAAAATCCGATCGGGCGGATTCAGCCGCAGCCTCTGCCGATTCCGGAAATCGGGTCGATGGGGAATCAGCTGAGTCCCCCAAAAAAGAATTCGTCTTTGCCGGGCTCGATCAGCGACAAAAGGAAATTCTGGTCGACGTTTTTGCCGCGACCCACGAGGGGTATTCGGTCGATGAAGTGATCCTGGACGACGCCCTCCAGGCGGCATTCCTGAAAGCATGCAGCGGCGCGCTGCCGAATGTCGCGGCCGGTGATCTGAACTGGACGCTGATGAATCTGCGGAAAGCCGGAAAACTGTCGGAAATCGCCACGACTCGCAGGCGTGCCGGAAACTCCACTGCTTTTCTGCCTCTGGCTGAAATCGCTGCGCGCCAGCTGTTCGACCGGTACGGTGTATCGTCGGACCAAATCATGTGCCTGCCGGAGTTGCGCGAAGAGTTCAACGGGGCGGCGCTGCAGGTCGATCCGGACGCCGATTTGTATCTGGCCCGCAAGGCCGCGCTGCAGCTGCGCAAAACCCGGCGGCTGCGCCCCGAGCTGATCACACGAATCGCCGACTGGGGACGAGTGGTGACCGTGCGCCCGGCGTCAGAGTTTCGCAGCGACCCGGAGCAAATTCCTGAAACCAGCGGGATTTACATTATTTCGGATGCGAGCGGCTATTTGTACGTGGGGGAATCGGACAATCTGCGGCGACGACTGGGGGAGCACCTGGATGAATCCGACCGGCGCTCGCTGGCCAATTATCTGGCCAGCGCCGGATGCGAAAACGTGACACTGGAAATTCACACATTCGCGGAGGGGTCGCGAATCGACGAACTGGCGGTCCGGCGAGCTTACGAATCCGAGCTGATTCGCAGCCGTAACCCCCGTTTCAACATTCGTCCCTGATCCGCACCCAACCTGGTCCTGGTCGTGCCGCAGTCCGGTCTTATTCGTGCCGCAGGGCCTCGATCGGGTCCATGCGGGCTGCCCGTATCGCCGGATAGATTCCGAACACGACGCCGACAACCAGTGAAATCACAAACGCCAGTGGAATCGACATCAGCACGATTTCCGGATGCAGTTCCTGGGCGGACTCGGGCAAATTGGCGTACATTCGCGGCAGGTAATTTTTGACAATCCAGAGCGACCACTCGATAAATTTCGGGCAGATCACGCCGGCCAGAATTCCGGTCAACCCGCCGATCACCGACAACGCAATCGTCTCGACCAGGAACTGGCGGACGATATCGCGGCGTTTCCCCCCGAGGGCGCGGCGAATTCCGATTTCGCGAGTCCGCTCGGTCACCGTGGCCAGCATGATGTTCATGATTCCGATTCCGCCGACGACCAGCGAGATGGCAGCGATCAGCCCCATGAACATCATGAACATCAGCCGCGTGGCTTTGGCCTGTTCCAGCAATTCGTAGGGCACCACGATGGCGATATCCTGGCGATTCGGATCTTTGGCCTTGAGCGTCGCCTCGACCAGTTTGTGGGTCCGCGAGACGTTCTCGACGTTGTCGACCTGAATCGTGACCTGGGAGAGTTCGAAAATCTCCCTTGAGAACGACCCGCCGCCGTTTTTGGTTACCGTGTCACCCATGCGGACCTGCATTGTCGACCAGGGGATATACACGTCGTTGGAAAAATCCTGGGCGGCCAGCGAGCCGCCGATGGCGGCGGTCGGGTTGCGCGACTCAAGGACGCCGACGATGCGGTAGTATTCCCTGCTGTCCGGCATGTAAATCAGCCGGCCAATCGGGTCTTCGGTGGGAAACAGCCGACTGGCGAGATTGTGGGCGATCACACAGACCGAGGCCCGCGAGTTCAGTTCGGCATGCGTCAGCAGATGGCCGCGATCGATTTTCAGCCGGGTGACTTCAAAATATTCCGGGGTGCATCCCACCAGCCGTCCGTCGATCGGTTTCACATTCGGATTGCCGGAATATTGGAACTTGTAGGTCATCTCCCGGATCGGCAAAACCATTTTCACCGTGGGGATGGTGTTCATCAACAGGCGATATTCGGCGCGGGTCAGTCCATACTGTTTGACGTCGCGAAAATTGGCACCTGACTCATCGGGTGGTTTCATCGTTCGGACGATGATGTTTTCGGCACCGAGGTCTTCGATTTTCTGCTGGGCCTGTTTGCTGATCCCTTCACCGATGGCCAGCAGCCAGATCACGCTGGCCACGCCAATGAAAATCCCGAGCACGGTCAGGGCCGATCGCATCGGATGCAGCATCAGGCTCTTGATGCCCAGCCGCCAGGTTCGCAAACTGAGCATGGGTCAACTCCGGGACTGTTCAGGGGAAGTCGAACCGGGGCTGGCGTCAGCAACGGCCGGAACCAGGCTGTCGTCTGTAACGACGACTTCACCCTGTTCATCGACGGGTTTCGGTTTCCAGCCGGGCGGGAAAATTTTTCGCTCCCGGTTCAGGACGTCGGACTGGATCAGCCCGTCGCGCAGGCGGATCACCCGTTTGGCGTGTTCGGCGACTTCGTCTTCGTGGGTCACCATGACAATCGTGCGCCCCTCGTCGTTCAGGCGCTGAAACAGTGCGAGGATTTCTTCGGTGGTGACCGAATCGAGGTTCCCCGTGGCTTCGTCGGCGAGAATAAAAATCGGATCGTTGACCAGGCTGCGTGCAATCGCCACACGTTGTTGCTGACCACCGGAAAGCTGCGTGGGGCGATGGTTCAGCCGTTCGCCGAGGCCAACCATGGCAGCCAGTTCGCGACAGCGTTCGCGGCTGCGGGGGCCCAGCGCCCCCATGTAATACAGCGGGACTTCGATATTTTCCACAACCGTCAACTGGGGAATCAGATTGTAGGACTGGAATACAAAACCGATGCGGGAAGCCCTGATTTCGGACAACTCGTCATCGCTCATGACAGCGACATCGTCGTCGCCCAGCAGAAACGAACCGGAGGTTGGCCGGTCGAGGCATCCCAGCAAATTCAGCAGCGTACTTTTTCCGGATCCGGAGGGACCCATGATCGCGACGTAATCGCCAGCGGGAATATCGAACGAGACGCCGCGCAGGGCGCGCACTGTTTCGCTTTTGAGAATGTAGTGTTTCTGCAGCTCGCGAATCACGAGTGACGAATTGGACCGGCTGGGATTCTGAATCACTGTCCGCGACCTCCGCCCTGCCCGCCGCCATCTGCGGCGCCGCGTCCACCACCGCCCTCGCTACCACCGCGCTCGCCACCACCGCCGCCGCCCGGACCGCGTCCACCGCC
>JBGSVU010000108.1:0-2538 GCA_041752775.1 Pirellulaceae bacterium
GTATTTTCCCGGGCGGGTCGCCTGGAAATCCCAGCGGACAAAATCATCTGGCTCGGTCCAAAAACCGATACGATGGTTGCCCGGCTGGGATTCCAGCTTCGCGCTCTGGCCTTCGACGGTTGCATCCAGTGCCGACAACAAGATTCGTCCGTCGGGATACTGACGTGACTTTTCGGCCGTTTCGAGATACGCCAGATAAGGTGGGGTGGATAAATTTTCTGGCAGTTGCAGGCGGACATCGGCCGCGTCCTGGCTGAACGAAACTTCCAGCATTTCGCCCGGCCATTCGGGCGAACCCAACATGGCCCGGGTGACATTGGGCAGGGGGGCCGACAGGGCGATCGATTTGTCCGGAACGTCGATTGCCATCCGGACAGTCCCGAGGGCAGCGTCGGACTGCACACTGCCCCACCCGGTTTCTGACTGGCCGGACACGATGCCGGATTCCGCCACCTTCTGGCCCGCTTCCTGGCCGTGGAGCGGAGTGGTCAGGGCCAGCAGAAATACGGCGCCTGCCAGACTGGTTTTCTGGACCTTAAAATATTTCTGCATTTCTGTATTTTTTGGCATTTTGATATTTCAAAAGCGGATTTCAAAGTTACCGACTGACTCGATTCACCGAACGGGACACCCCATGAGTTTTGAACTTCACCCCGACCTCATCCGTGACGGGATACTGGTCGCGCGTTTTCCGCTATGTCTGGTGCTATTGATCAACGATGCGTCGTACCCCTGGTTTGTGTTGGTGCCGGAACGGGAAAAAACCGGGAACACGACTGATCTGAGTGAGTCCGATCACCAACAGCTTTGGGCAGAATCCCGGGCTTTCGGCATCGGGATCATGCGGGTCTTCCGTGGGGACAAACTGAATGTCGCAGCACTGGGAAATATCACTCCCCAACTGCACGTTCACCATGTCGTCAGGTACGTCACAGACCCCGCATGGCCCGCACCAATTTGGGGCAGACAGCCGATGGTTCCCTACACCAGCGAGGGGCTGTGCCAGGTTCGGGAACAACTGGATGCTGCCCAGGTCCGGGACCTCGCGTGCATTCGAAAGTGAAACGGTCGCTTCAGCGTTACAGATCGTCATCAGCTGTGGAGTCGTCCAGATCGCGGAAATGAAACAGCATCCGGCCGATTTGAGTGCCATTCTCCTCGTATTCAATCGCGCTGATCCCGCGAAAACATCGCAGAAATTCAAACGCCGCGTCCGCACTCTCCCGCAACTCGGTTTCGGAGAAATCGAGCATGTCGCTTTCGGCATGATTGCGAATTTCGAATGCCTGGCCGTTTTCACGGTTGAGCGCGATCGCGTACTCCATCCACTGCCGCCCGCCGTCCACCAGGACCGGGAAATCCAGCCAGAACAGCGACGAAGCCCAGTGGCCCGACCCGGCCGGACCGAACATCGTGCTTGAACTGGTGGAGAACAGGGTTCGGGCCTGCTCTGCCGTCGATCCAACCGCCAAAAAATCATCGCTCAACAGGATGGTGAGCCGGAACGCGTCGCCCGGATCCATGTCGATTTCCTGAAACCGGAACTGCACGCGAGTGGCGCCGTCCTGCTGGTCGACAACCGGAAGAACAAACTGCTCCAGAAGTGAGGGTTCATCCTTCAGTGGAAACTCTTCGGTTTCCAGGGCAGCCGCGGTGGCCACCAGTTTTCCAGCCGCGCTCCAGTATTTGTTGCCGGCGCGAACCACTGCTGCCCGATCTTTCACTTCGGTGGCAAATCCCAGCGTGGGGACTGCGACTGGTACGTTGACGTCGGGCATTCCGGGAGACCAGCTGTTTCTTTTTTCGTTTATCCCAACCACCAACAGGCTTTGCCCGCCGGCACAGGCGGGCAACAGATCGTCGCCAGTCGCGCTGTGCAGAATGCCCCAGATTTCTTCCAGCGCGTCCATGCCCTGCCCGGCGAGGTAAATGTCAGATTCACCCGTGACCATAACCGGAATCAGTTCGCGGCCATAATAAAGCCCACGATTCACCCAGTGCGAGATCCGCTCGAAAGCCCGTTGCTGATTCCTGCCCCTGGTTGCCAACACCAGTGCTGCTGATGGACCTGCGTGCTGGACAATGCTGATCGCAGCCGACGAATCCCTGAATGGCGCCGCGGTGTGGATGATACTGGTCCCGGCGATTCCTTCGTCAGTAATTCCAAGACACAACAAACGGTCGCCCCCTGGCGGAGAAAATTCCTGCAAATCGGTCCATAACGTCTGCAGATCATTCTTCAATTCATTCGTCAAACGTTCCGCCAGCTCTTCCTCGCCGCCCTCTTCCCGAATCATGACCCCCATCACTGCAGGCAGCGTCTGCAACATCGATGACATGTCGGCTGCCGAGCGGTTCATCCGGTCCGAAGTCCAGGCCACCAGAACCAGCCCCTGGCTGTCGTCGCGCATCTGCCGCACAGGTTCCATGTTGGGCAAGTCAATCAGATGTGCTGCCAACGGCAACTCGTCCAGAGTTTCCCGGTGGGGCGTCAGGCTGGCCAGCAGCAGGTTGTCGGTAATCGCCAGCGTCAAGGTT
>JBGSVU010000109.1:0-5663 GCA_041752775.1 Pirellulaceae bacterium
AGCGGAGGTACGGAATCGAACAACATGGCACTCAAGGGCCTGCTGATGAATGGGCCCCTCCCTGCCGGTGGCCATCTGGTGATTTCTTCAGTCGAACATCCTTCCGTCACGGAACCAGCGGCTTTTCTGGAAAAACTTGGATACGAAGTGACCATCGTCTCGCCCGACGCCAGTGGAGTGGTCCAGCCCGACTCGGTCGCACAGGCCATTCGCCGCGGTACGCGACTGGTCAGCATCATGCACGCCAACAACGAAACCGGAATCGTCAACCCGATTCGCCTGATCGCTGACGTGTGTCATTCGCGCGGGGTTCCACTGCATACTGATGCGGCACAGACGGTCGGCAAGATCCCGGTGGGCAGCGATTTGCTGGACGTCGATTTGCTGACCCTTGCCGGCCACAAATTTTACGGCCCCAAAGGCGTGGGTGCCCTGTACGTTCGCGAAGGACTGGACCTGGCACCGACGATGCACGGTGCCAGCCATGAGAATGGTCTGCGGGCCGGTACGGAAAACACGCCCGGCATTGTGGGGCTGGGCAAGGCAGCTTCCCTCGCGGCCCGGGCCGTCGGTGAGACCACCGAACGGATGGCCTGGTTGCGCGACCAGTTGCAGGCGCGGCTGCAGAACGAAATTGGTCCCGATCTGGTTGTCAACGGAGCCCATGTCGAACGACTCCCGAACACGCTGAACATTCTGTTGCCCCGCGTCGATGGCCAGGCCCTGCTGAAGTCCGTTCCCGAACTCTGTGCTTCAACCGGCTCGGCCTGTCACAGCGGTGACGGCCACAACCTGTTGATCAGCAATTCGCTGGCCTGCCTCGGCATTACCCCGCAACAGGCGCGGGGTGCCATACGGATCAGCATTGGGTTGTACACCTCCGCAGAAGACATCGAAGCGGTGGCTACCACTCTGGTCGCAGCCTGGGAATCAGCGACTGCCTGAAAAAAAAAGCGACCAGATTCTGGCCGCCAATGGTTGGCCAAATCAACTGGCCCGGTTGCTAAGGGTTGTACGCGACGCCGCCCTGTCGGATCAGGGTTTTGCCCCAGGTTTGCCCCGATTCAGATTCTGGAAATTCCGCCGTTCGGCTCTCAGTCGGGCGCGGCGATTGGTCTCACTTGGTTTTTCGTAATATTCGCGGCGGCGCATTTCTTTTTTGATGCCACTGCGTTCCACCAGCTTTCTGAATCGTCGAACAGCCTCCTGAATTGACTCACGTTCACGTACCAGCAACTTTACCATTGGACCTCCAGGCCGCGTGTATTAATCAACATAAGATTGGGCCTCCCATAAAAACCGGGAATTTGTCAAAGCGAACACCGGACCGGGTCACCCGTGGCGGGCAATCCAGCCAAACTCTCCGTCGGCCTGAATGGGTCGAAGCGATCACGCCCATTTGTGTGCTGCCGGCAGAATCGGCCAATTTAGCGGAGATTTGCCCGACCTGTCCAGTCCGCAGGAGCCACAAACCGACTTTTCGGGCTGTTTTTTTTCAAAATCAGCATCGCTACCAGCGCTTTCGAACGATTGGCGCAACATAACTGGCACCACCGGTACAACCGCAATCCGCGCCATCTTCGCTGCAATCCGACCGCAGATAGCGGTCGCCCCCGCCGAACTCCGATTTCCATAGGGCAGTGACCTCGAAAGGAGGGCAGTCCCAGCGGGGTCGTCCCCGCGAAGAAAAACGAACCCGAAAAAAGGAAATTCGGCCCCTTTTTCGAACGACAATCCGGTGCTTTGACCAGTTTTGTCTGCCGACCGGGAAATCCATGGCGATTGGGCAAATATGAATCCTGGCGAACAATTCGATTTGATCAGGCGACTGCTGAAAGAACAGGACCAAGTCCTTGTCCAGCTGGACGAACTGGATCAGCGAATCGAGAACTTCCTGAACGGGCTTTCCCCCCAAAAAACCGGGGAAGAGATCCCCGGTGGCGCGGATCTTCCGGACGATTTCCAGGTGCTTGCCGAAATTCAGGATGAAATCGGACAGGCTGCCTGATCCATCACGATGCAGAATTATGACCAACCCAAGCTGACGATGAACCAGCCGGAATCAACGCGGATCGGTGACTGGATAGCGGAGTTCGACGGACAGACTCTCTCGCTGGCCCCGGGTTCCGGCCAGCCACCCGCGCTGTCCCTGCCTGTCGAACAGGTCTATGAGTTGTTCGAGTTCGTCAACGACTTCAGCAATCCGGAAACCAGCTTGCGGATGGCCTTTCGGGTCCCGATTTTTGACAGCCAATCACTGACGGTCCAGGTCGCTGCTGGACTGCAGCTGTTCGAAGCCACACCGGTCAACATCAGCATGAACGGCATCCTGCTGGCGTTTCCCGCCGACGCTCCCCGGATGCCGCTGATGGATCCAGTTACCCTGAGTATCAGCACGCGGACACTGCGTATACGCCTGTTCGGCGAAATCCGGACGGCGCGGAAACACTACCATGGGGTGTACTTCGTCGACGCTGTCAAAGGGAACGAGTTAAGTCCGCCCGACGAACTGGCTGAAATCGTGATGCAGATGCAACGGGAATGGCTGGCCGGACGGTCGGCTCGTTCGAAGTCCAAACCATAGGGTTCCAGCTCTTCCCTGCCCCGCTGTCACGGCGAGGAAAGAGCCGGTTCTTCTACCAGATACGGCCACATCCCTGAGCGGAATCCGGCCTTACTCGATCGATACGAGTTCGACATCAAAGATCAGCGTTTCGTTGGGACCGATCGGTCCCTGGCCACCGGCTCCATAAGCCAGAGCGGGAGGAATCACCATCTGGCATTTTTCGCCAACCTTCATTTTCTGAAGGACTTCAGTCATTCCGCGAATCACACCACCCACCGGAAAACGTACAGGTCCTTTGCCGGACGAGGAATCAAAAACGGTTCCGTCCACCAGCTTGCCGGTGTAATGCACCATGACAAAATCGGTCAGGGCGGGAGACGCCCCGCTTCCTTCCTGGACCACACGGTACTGGACACCGCTTTCCAGCACCCGTACGCCTTCGACCTGGCTGTTCTGCAACATGAACGCTTCACCGCGCTCGAGGTTGCCGGGTGCCGATTCGGCGCGTTTCGCCATTTCTTTCTTCATGACTTCTTCGCGGCACGCTTCCAGTTTCCGGTTAAAGGTCTGGACGATGATCATCGATTCCTCTTCGGCGATCGGCAGATCCTTTCCCTCGGCGGCCAGGCCAATTCCCTGAATCAGGGCTTCGACATCCAGTTTCAGTCCATATTCGTTGTAGGACTGGAACAAGTCGTGCCCCATGATCAGGCAGGCTTTGGAAACCACATCATCTCCTCCGGCGGGAGCCTGGGCGGCGGAATCCTGCGGCTGGCCATTTTGAGGTTGAGGCGGAGTCGTGTTTTCCTGGGCCAGTGATGTCGCGACAGGAGAAATTGCCAAAGCCAGCATGGCTACAAGCGTAAAGACTTTCATTCGATTCATTCCCGGGTCCAGAGTCCTGAAAAAATGGAGAAACCTGACAATATTCAGGCTGGAATTTTACCGCCGGTGCGGACTTCTGGCTATGGCGAATCCGGGAATCCAAAGCAAACAGTACTTCGGACTCCCAGGCAACCCAGGGGTCATTTGTCGCGGACAACACTTTCAGCGGCAGTGATAATTCCGTCGTTGTTTTTGTCCATCCGGCGAAACTCCGCCAGCAATTCCTCCGTCCATTCATCCGTGAATTCGTGCATTTCGACCTGCCCGTTCCCGTTTTTGTCGCTGGAGTTGAAGGAAAAACCCCGTCGCGATTCTCCCGCGCTGGACGAACCCGATTCTTCGCGCCGGTTGCGTGCGCTATTGCGTTCGCGCACCGGTGGAGCCGACTGTGAACTGGTGCTGACCACCTTGTTGCCGCCGGCCAGAGCGTCCGTCAATTCACCGGCGGTCACCATTCCGTCCTTGTTCATGTCCGCACCCTCGGGAACACGCTTCATTTTGGAAATTTCGTCCTTGTTCAATTGCCCGTCGCCATCCTTGTCGTACTGCTTGACCAGGCTGTCGGCATAAGCCCGCATGCGCTCGTTCGTTGACGCGGTGCCAGTGAACGAAGTACTGCCGGACGAGCGGGCTGAATCCCCTTGGCTACTACTGGATACTTCCGTATCGCGCCGGGAGTTTTCACGTTCCATGCGGCTGCGCAGGTCTTCTCCACCTCGTTCTCCACCCCGCTCATCTCCACCCCGCTCATCGCCACCACCGCGAGTCGATCTGTCACGGCCGAACGACCGGCCGCCAGAAGACCTGTCGTTACCGGAATCTGAAGAGCGCCGGTCAGAGGAAGAATTGCGGTCCTGGGCGTTTTCGCGGGACTTGTAGCGTTCTGCCAATTCGTAAAGGGTCAGGGCACCGTCTTTGTTCAAGTCCGATTCTTCGACGCCCGGATTTCCCCACTGGCCTTCCTTGACCTCGTCGGCGTCGAGGATTCCATTTTCGTTCCGGTCGTAACGGCGCATCGCCCGTTCGACCTGGCCAGCCACATTTTCGCCGTACTGTTTGCTGATGTCCTCAGCCGAACTGATTTGGGAAGTCGCGCCAAAACCTGGCACGGTGGCAGTCGGATTGCCGACCGTTTCAAAACCGGGTACCAGTCTCACAATGACCCGGCCAGAACTGGACTTTGACTGGCCGCTCTTCTGGTTCGAGTCGGACTCCGCGCCAGATTCGCCATTGGCTTTGGCCACGACTTCTTCGATCGATACATCCCGCGACGTATCAAAACCCAGCTGTTCGACAAATCGCGCCGTCCGTCCGGACATCTCATCGCCTTCCAGTCGTCCATTGCCGTTGGCGTCCATTCGTTTCAAAAACGAACCGACATCCCACGACCGGCCGGATTCGCCGCGTGAACGCCGACCACCACGGTCACTGGAGTCATCTCCCCCACGGTCCCCCTGGGCTGCCGCTGTGGAACAAAACAACCAACCTGCCAGCCCACACAGGATCAGTAAACCGCCCCCTCTCCGGGAAACCCATGAAAACAGACGCGCACCGTTGGGGAAAAGCCTGGAATCCAATTGAACGGTGGTCATGAGACGGCGTCTTTCAAACTGGGCGAGCAAGGTGGACATTGAAGGTGCAGGGAAAATCCTGCAGCGACAATTCTGGGGGAACAGGCCCCAAAACCTTGCGGCCTGCCCCGGTTAACTCTACAGAATCAAACCGCCAAAATGGCCTGAAGTTTTTCAGAATGTGCGTGTTTTGTACCATTTTAGTCACCATTTTCTGTTTTTTCGCAAATTCGCGTCCGCGACGAGAACAAACAGGCTGGTTTTGGGGTTGATAACAGCGACAGACACCGGGTTTAGGCTGGCAGACTGGTTCCGATTTCGGTGGCACCCGGGCTCAAATCCGGTTTGACTCGGTTTTTTGCCAGGAAGATAATCTTGATGGCGATTTTTTGCTGGCAGTTTAAACCCTGCAACCGGTAAATCCGTTGTTATCTGCAGAGTTGGGAACTGTCCAGCAGGGGCCCGCCTCGCACCTGGCTCGCCCGCAAATTGCAGCGGAGAACTGTCAGCGGCCATTTTTCCGCAAAAAAATTCTGCACTGATCCAAAAAAACAGCGGAAGGTACCTCATGTCCACACAATGTCCGGAATGCCACAAACGGCTGGAAAATTTTGCAGTCAACTGCGAGCAATGCGGATGGA
>JBGSVU010000110.1:0-4182 GCA_041752775.1 Pirellulaceae bacterium
AGCGGGGCCGCACCCAGCGACCATCACAGACCCGGAGAGCAACAGAATCGCTCCGCAAATCCAGTATTTACGCAACATTTTTTTCTCTCCCAAAAGGTCTATTCGGACAACACGCTCTTGGGAGAACCTTCGTCGCGGGAAGTGGCCCGCACAAAAACATCCCCATCGCCGCCAAAATTAATGGAATGGCTGGAACCGTCCACGAACGCAAAGTTCACGACTTTTCCGGCATGCAGACTGCCGTACTGGTCGTCCCACCCCATTTCACCATGGTAGGAAAATGCGTTGCCAGCCGAATTCCGCCAGCTGGTGTGCCAGTAGCTCGGCATCGGACCACAGGTAATATGGATCGATGAATACCGCTCGCCCCGGGCGCGAACGGGATCTTCTACGAACCGACCGGTGACCTCTCCAAAAATGATCGTGTTGGATGTGCCGTCGCCGATGTCAGCAAACTTGATTTTGCTGCGGTCGGCAAACACGCCGTCCATGTCCATTCGTCGCGTGCCATTCTCCCAGTAATAAGCCCAGGTGATGTCGTAAACCGGGCCCTGGAATCCGCAGGTTCCAATGTAGTTGGTTTTGGCCCAGAAGGGATGGTGAACGCCACCGTATGTAATGTGACCCCCATATCCGTTGACCCAGTAGGTTTCAACGACGGAACCGGTGGTCGCAGCGTGAGCATCATCCGATGGACAAAGCAACGCCTGGAATTGGCCGTACATATCGACCCGTCCCTGGGGATTGGTGAGATACCACTGTTGGTATCGCGGGCCTACGACGCGGGGAGCATCAGCGGACAACACCCGGTTTCCCGACCAGACGTCGTGAAAGGGCGCCTGCTCCAGAAAAGGCAGCAGGAAAATCAGATGGCCGACATAGGAATTGGCCTGATAGTCTGTGGCCCCCCAGCCATCAATGTCGATGTCGTAACCGCCAATGAAACCTGGCGGAAATTTTTTGTTGGCCGATTCGTAGTTCTGTGCGGCCAGCCCCAGCTGTTTCAAATTGTTAAGGCATTGTGTGCGACGGGCAGCTTCGCGAATCTGCTGGACTGCCGGTAACAGCATTCCAATCAGGATACCGATGATGGCAATAACCACCAGCAGTTCCACCAGGGTAAAACCTGATTTCCGATTTGAGGTAGGTGTGGACAATTCAATTCTCCAATATGAAAGACGAGGTTCAATATTGTGGCAGGAAGTCGGGCAGATCCATTCTGAACCGGAAACCGGGCTGTGTAAAATCAGAAATACAAAAAATTACAGCAATTGACCGGACCCCGTCCCCCATCCAACGATATTGCAAAAAATTCAACGCAGAACGTTGAACTCGTGTTTGGCCAGGAAAACTCAAAAAAAGTGGTTCTGCGGTCTTCCCAACAGCCGCTCACGTCCCCTGGATTCTCATGTGCCCAGGCAGAAGTTTCAAGACAAAAAGTTCGCTTAATGACGGAAAGACCCGCAATTTCCGGACGGGGGGCCACGGCACTTTCCCCTTGGCGCTTCAAACAAAAAAGTCACAATCGACCCAGATTTGCTGTTTTCCGCTTACGCGATCAGCGGTTTTAAGGCAAAATGGCCCGCAAATCAGGTTTCCCCGTTTCCAGCACCCGTTGTTCGCGCTTCCGTGGAAACACCCGGGAAACTGGCCTGCAAACCGGGCCCCAGTTCACGGACCCGCCACCTGGAACCCATGCCAACCCCCAAAATCCGCATCGCCATTACCGGCCTGGGCATTGTCAGCCCCCTGGGCAGCTCCATGGATCAGCTTTGGCAGGCCCTGACCCACTCCCACTCCGGCGTCACCCGGCTGGAACGGGTTCCCTCTGAATTCCTGTCCACGGATGTGGGAGGCACGGCAAGCGGCTTTACCGGCCAAATTGAAGATTTCGGCCCACTGGAAAAACAGCTGCAGCGAAGCATCAAAAAAGGGAACCGCCTGATGTGCCGCGAAATCCAGATGGGAGTCGCCGCCGCCCAACTGGCCATCACCCACTCCGGGCTGAACCATCAGGCCTATCCCGCCGAGCGGATCGGAACCATGTTTGGGTCCGACTACATCATTTCGGATCCGGCTGAATTCAGCGCCGGAATCCAGCGCTGCTCCGAAAATGGCAAATTCGATTTCAACTGCTGGGGCCAGACCGGGCTGAAACGGGTCGAGCCGTTGTGGTTGCTGAAGTACCTCCCCAACATGCCCGCCAGCCATGTGGCCATCTTCAATGATTTCCGCGGACCCAGCAATTCCATCACCCTCCGCGAGGCCTCCAGCAACCTTTCCATCACGGAAAGCGTGACGACCATCCGCCGCGGTGCCGCCGATGCCATCGTGGTGGGAGCCACTGGATCGAGGATTCACCCCTTGCGGACGCTGCATTGCAGCATGCAGGAACAACTGGCCGCCAAAGGCCAGGAGCCGCAGGCCGCCAGTCGCCCCTTCGACGCCAGCCGGACGGGCATGGTGATTGGCGAAGGCGCGGGCGTGATGGTCCTGGAAAACATGGAAACCGCGAGTTCCCGCGGCGCGACGATTTTTGGCGAAGTCATCGGCTATGGCTCTTCCACGGTTGCCAGCCCCACAGGTGTCGCCGACTATCGGCAGGCGTTTAAAAACGTGATTTCAATGGCACTCGAAGCGTCGGGAAGGAACGCCAGCGAAATCGGACACGTTCACGCCCACGGACTTTCCACCATCGACTGCGATGCCCAGGAAGCGGCCGCGATCCGCGAGCTGCTGGGGGACGTTCCGGTGGTTGCCGCAAAAAGCAACATGGGCAACCTCGGAGCAGGCTCCGGCATGGTCGAAGCGATCGCCAGCGTGCTGGCGATGCAACGGGGCCAGCTCTTTCCCGTCCTGAATTACGAAACACCCGATCCGGCCTGTCCGGTCAATGTCGTAACGGATTCCGGGACTGGTCCCGGAGACTGTTTCATCAGTTTGAATGTTTCGCCGCAGGGCCAGGCCAGCAGTATCGTGATTGGCCGGGCAGACTGATTTCGCCTGCAAAACCGAAGGCATGGGCGGGGGCAGAACGCGAATTCAGGACCTCCAGACCCCAAAAAACTGGAACTTTCCCCGGCTTCCATCTAATATGGATCTTTTGGTCGATGGTTCGTGGCAGCCGCTGCGGGCCAGTCCGTTTCTGGAGTAACCCAAGTGTTTGAGAAATCCCGTCGCCCGCGCGCCCGCATCCGTACATCGGCCCGAACTTCCTGCCGGCAGGGATACACCAACCTGGAACCGCGACAGTTGATGGCCGCGTTCAGCGGAACGCCCGGTGCCGATATCGTGACCGTGAACTTCGAAAATGGCGTCCCCGCCACCATCGAAATCAACGGAAACCTGATGAACAACGCCGATCCCACGATGCAGCTCTCGATGGGCGGACCGCTCGATGTACTGAATTTGCGGGGGGACACTTTCAGCGTTATCGGTTCACTGGATGCCGGGGCGGCCACCGGATCGGCCATCATCAATGGAGTGCTGGACCTCGATTTCAGTGAGGGATTGACGCTGACGACCGACAGTGGCAACGACTGGTTCAGCTGGACCGGCACAGCCGCACCCAATCCCGCGGTCTTTTTGCGTGTGGAATCCGCTGCCGGCAACGACTGGTTCAGCTACAGCGGTTACGGGTTTCAGCATGTTTCGCTGGGCGATGGCGCCGACCGGGTGATTTCCAGTGACCAGGCAATGCTTGACTCACTCGACGCTGGCGCAGGATACGACACCTGGCGATCCACCGCCCCGCAGTTTGCCCTGCCGCTGATCGACGTGGACAGCACGGGGTTTGTTTTCGGTTCGTTGCCCGATGCGACTTTCCCCCAGGGGCGGACGTTGCGCGGTATTGAACGGGGCTGGGGTGTCACCCCATCGGCAGCTGTCACCAACTCCATTGCCAAGGTCGCGGGATCGCCCGTGACCACGGGCATGTTCATGACCGTCGACAGTGATATCGCCCAGATTTATCACGGGCCAACAGGCCATTCGTTCCAGATGCAGAACTTCAACAGTTTTGGCGGCGAGTTTTCCGCCACGCAGAACACATCCAACCTGTTGCGAATCCGTGAGACCGTTTATGACGTGACGGTCACCGACGTGGGGCGTCTGGTTCTGGGCGGCAACATCACGTTTGGCAACACCGTGTTTTTGCAGCACCAGATTACGGTGACGGGAAAT
>JBGSVU010000111.1:0-12341 GCA_041752775.1 Pirellulaceae bacterium
CGGCCAGGGCAGCGTCCGCAGCTGCTCCGGCAGCATTCAGGGACTCGGGCTGGGCACCAGCGGCAGGGGCCATCTCCGGAACAGTGCCCGCGACCGGGCTGGCCAGTCGTGAGATCCATTGTTGCGGCGTGCAACCGATTCGTTCCAGAACGCGGGTGGCGACGGAGTAGCTTTCCGGGTGGATGCAGGTTTCGTCCAGCGGATTGTCACCCCCGTAGATTCGCAGAAAACCGGCGGCCTGGACGAAAGTGGCGTCACCGACCCCGGCTACCTGGCGAATATCATCGCGGGTTCGCACCGGATGGGTGCGGCGGAAATCGAACAGCCTTCGGGCGGTCAGCTGATTCAGTCCGGAAACATGCCGCAGCAGCGAGGGGCTGGCGGTATTCAGATCGACGCCAACCGAGTTGACGCACTCCTGGACGACCTCGTCGAGGGATTCGGACAGGTGCCAGGCTTTGACATCATGCTGATACAGCCCGATACCGAGATGGCAGGGGCTGATTTTGACAAGTTCGCTGAGGGGATCGATCAGTCGGCGGGCAATCGAAATGGCGCTGCGAATTCCCGGTGCGGCTTCGGGCAGTTCTTCTTTTCCGATTTCGCTGGTCGAATAGATGCTCGCGCCGGCTTCGTTGACCACGACGTACTGCACCTTGTGGTCGGTCAGGTCTTTGGCGATGGCATCGGACACCATCTGTTCGACTTCGCCGCAAGCCGCACCGTTGCCGATGGCGACCACGTCGACCTGGTGCTGACGGACCATTCTGGCGAGCTTTTTCCGGTTTTCCTCTTTGCGCTGCTGGCTGCCCACAATGTAAATCAGGTCCGAGGCCACAAAGTTCCCCTGGGGATCGACTACGGCAGTCGAACAACCACTCTTGAAACCCGGGTCGATGGCCAGAATTCTTTTTCCGCGAACGGGAGGTTGCATCAGCAGGGCGCGGAGATTGTGCGCAAAGACTTCAACGGCGTGCGATTCGGCGGCTTCGGTCAGTTCCCGTCTCAACTCGCGTTCGAGTGATGGCAGGATGTAGCGATTGAGCGCTTCGCGGGCGCAGTCAGCGAGGATTTCGGAGTGGCGATTTCCCTCAGGCACCAGGCTGGCCAGTGCCTGGGCTTCGATTTTCGCCAGGTCGGCGCGGATCTTCGATTTGACGAAACCGGCTTTCTCGCCGCGGTTGATGGCCAGAACACGGTGATGGGGCAGTTTTTCGATGGGATGTTCAAAATTCTCGAAATCGGCAAACGGATTTTCGGCGGGACGTTTCTTTTTACGTTTCTTTCGCTTTTTCGATTTGGCAGGTGCGGCCGGGGCAGCTGGCGGACTGGCTTCTCCGCCGCTGGCGTCACTTGCACTGGCGCTGGCGTCATTTGCGCTCGCGTCACTTGCGATCGCGTCACTTGAGCTGGCGTCACTGGCGCTGGCATCACTTGCGCTCGCGTCATTTTCTCCAGAGCCACTTTCGCCGGTGGTTGAGCCAAATTCTGCGGCGCCGGCCGCAGCGGCCGGCATTTCCGGGTCGGACTTTTCATTTGTTGGCGATTCGGCAAGTACCTGCGGCTCCGGGGCAGACAGATTTTCTGAAGCGGCGGGGGACGCTTCCACGGACACGGACTCCGAAGCTGGTCCGGACTGGGGCAGATCGTCCACTGATGCGGCTTCAGGCGGACCCCCGGCGGGAGTTGCTGCCGGAACAACTCCGGATGCGGTGCTGGCGTCCTCTTTCTTTTCCGTTTCCGACGTTGCGGAGGCAAGCGGCGTTTCTGTGATCTGCGGGTTGGAGTCGGTGGAGGTGACCAGTCGGCAGACCACTTTCCCGGTTTGCCACATAATCTTTCGAAGTTCCTGTCGCAACGCAGCGTTGTCGGAAAATCGCTCGGCGATCAAATGTCCGACTCCCGCCATGACCTCTTCGGCCGTGGTCAGTCCCCTGTCGATGCGAACGAGGTTTTTGGCCTCGGCGGCAACTTCTTCAGTGGACAGTTCGCCATTGAGAATGCTCCTGGCGAGCGGTTCCAGCCCCTGCTGTCGTGCGGTGTTGGCCAGCGACTGCCGCGCGGTTTTGTAGGGCAGATAGATTTCTTCCAGTTCCCGGGTCGAATTGGCGCGGAGGATCGCCTGTTCCAGCGCCGGCGTCAGTTCCGTTTGTGACTGGATCGATTTGCGGACAAAACTCTTACGTTCCTCAAAGGCGCGATGAGCCGCCAGCGTTTTGCGGATGGCGACAATCTGGTCGGCATCCAGCCCTCCGGTCTGGTCCTTCCGAAACCGCGTGATGAACGGAATGGTATTTCCGCTGTCCAGCAATTCCGCCGTGGCCCGGACCTTGTCAGCGTCCAGTTTCAGCCGGGATGCGATCAGGGAGAATTCGTCAGTCATGGATTATTGTCCGTTCGGGGGCACCTTGTGGAAGCCAGTTCAGGGAGCGCAGCCCTGGGTGGAAGCGGTGATTACAAGGCAGGCAGTTCGAGCCATTTCAGCGGGCAAGTTGATTTATTCATTCCGGATCTTCATCCGGGTGTTGAGGTTGTAACGGTTGTTTTGATTGTAAGTAACTTTTTTGAAAATTAACAGGTCGCGAGTTGTAGAAGTCCTGATTGTGACCAAAACTAACAGGTTCTTTCCATTTACTTTGGTTTTTCGACCGAACCCATGAGTAGCGCAGCCAAAACGCTGCAAGCCCCGGCGTGCCCCCAGCCGCGTTCAGGGATTGTTTCGGATTCCCTCGCCAGCGGGCTGGTATTTGCGTTGTGCATGACCGTGGCACAGCGGCTGCTGGGAGCCGTGCGCGGCGTGCTGTTCTGCAGGCTGATGACCGACCAGGAACTGGGGCAATGGTCGATGATCTACAGCGTCCTGATGCTGATGGCACCGCTGGCAGTCCTCGGGCTGCCGGGATCGTTCGGGAAATTCGTCGAGCATTACAGCCACTCGGGCCAGTTGCGTTCTTTTCTGCGACAGGTCGGCATGGTCAGCTGCGGCGGAACGCTGTTACTGGCCCTGACCATTCTGGTGGCACCGGATTTTTTCAGTTTCCAGATTCTGGGTGAGAGCGGCCATACCGCCTTGATGTACTGGACTGCCGCCTGCCTGGTATTGCTGACGCTGGCAAACTATCTCACGTCGCTGGTAGAAGCGATGCGCCAAATCCGCCTGGCGACCATGATCCGCTTCGTTTCCGGAACCAGTTTCACACTGCTCGGAATCGTGCTGCTGTTGACTCCGGTCAATTCCGCGATATCCGCGGTTGCAAGTTTTGCCCTGGCCAGCCTGCTGGGTGCATTGCCGGCGCTGTGGTTTCTCAGGCGGCAGCGCGGATATATGGCCACGATGGACCATCCCCTGTCGGCGCGAGTCTTATGGGTCCGGCTGGCACCTTATGCCGCATGGTGGTGGGTCTCCAACATTTTGCACAACTGCTTTGAACTGATCGACCGGTACATGCTGGTGCACCTCGGCCGGATGTCCGCCTTCGAGGTGCAGGGTGCATTGGGCCAGTATCACAGCAGTCGTGTGGTGCCGCTGCTGATGGTTGGCGTCGCAGCGATGCTGAGCGGACTGTTGTTGCCCTATGTCTCTGCGGCCTGGCAGGCAGGAGACCTGCGGCGGGCCCGACAGCAGATGAACCTGACCATCAAACTCTCTTCGCTGGGAATGCTGGTGGCCAACGTGATGTTGCTGGCGCTGGCACCCCTGTTGTTCGATTCCGTATTGCAGGGGAAATACAACGAGGGCCTGGCACTGTTGCCGCTGACCATGGTCTACTGCACCTGGTTCAGCATGCTGGTGGTTTCGCAGGACTATTTGTGGGTATCGGAAAAAGGGAAATACGCCGTGGCCTGTATGGCCGTCGGGCTGGCGGGCAATGTCGCCCTGAACGGATTGCTGATTCCGCCGTTTGGATTATGGGGCGCCGTCGTGGCCACGACAGCCGGCAATCTGCTGGCAGTCATGGCGATGTTCATCGCGAATTCGCGACTGGGATGTCCTCCCGATTTCGGGTGCTGGACGGGACTGGCGTTTCCGCTGGTTCTGCTGCTGGATCCGTGGGCGATGACGGGTGCAGCCCTCGTGGTCTGCCTCGGCTGTCTGGCGGGACGGCAATATTTTTCCGCTGCAGAACAGTCGCAACTGCGCGAAATCGCCGAACGCCGGATGGGGCGGCGACCGCACCGGCATGAATAGCCCGGATGGATCCCGCGGCAACCGACCAGGGGTGGACAATGGCGTGGGTTGACGTTGCAGGTTTCCTTCCAGCCATGCAATGAATCCGCCACGCTGGAAAAAACGCCTCGCGGCCCTCTACTGTCCGTCTCGCAGGCCGGAAATCGCTACTCCGGACCGCTCCGGACCGGGCTGGATCATTAGACAAGCGGGCAGCGATAGGCAATAATCAGCAACAGTCAGTTTAGGCGTCTGTCCGGTATCAAAACCTGTCGCGTTGCGCAGCCGTTTCGGACCGTGATGATCGCCCAGATCTTTTTTTCGCCGGGGTTGGCTGGGATCAGCCGCAATCCGGCTTGTCCCTGGACCGTTGCCGGAGAGTATCGAGATGAAAGCGTTGTTGGGAGTCGTGGCACTCGTTGTCGCAGTTGCGGTGATCAGCATTTACGGATGCGGCCCGCGCGGCGATGTCGCCCGGGACAGTGTGATTGCCAAGATCGACGATTTTCTGGGTAAGACCAATGTCAAACGGGCCGAAATTGAACGGCAATACCGGACCCTGATTGATGACCTGACCGAGGTCAGTGAAAAACGCATCAACGCCAAAGTCCGGATCGACCAGCTGGAACAGAAAAAGAAACGCTCGGAAGAGAAGGTCGCCGAAATCGTTGGCAAAATGAAAAAGCTGCAGGGCGTCCTCCAGGAAGTCAGCGCCGCAGGCCAGTACGAAAAAGACGGCAAAACCTGGACCGCCGAGCAACTGGACGAGGCCGCCAAAGAGCTGGAAAAAAGCTATGCATCGGAAAAAGCCGAGCTGGAAACGAATCTGAAAACCAGCCTCGAAGCCATGCAGAGAGCCTACGATTTCCTCGACAAACAGGAGAAGGCCGGCAAGGAAATGAAATCGCAAATCGAATCGAAACTGGAGATGATCGACAGCCGCCGGAAAGCCGCCGAAAACTTCCGCAGCGCCCAGTCCACCATGGGTGGGCAGACTTCCATCACCGAGAAGTACAAGGAACTGAACACCAACCTCGACGACCTCTTTGTCGATGTCGAATCAGCGATGCAGGTCGAAGAAGGAAAGCTGAGCGAGTTGAATATCGATTCGTCAACTTCCAAAGTCGATGAACTGCTGGCAGAACCGGCGGACCTGAACTCAACCATGAATCGGCTGGACGCCATTCTGGGTGGAGAGGCCGCCAAGTCCGGTGCTGGCACCGACGACAAATAGATGTCCGAAACTGAAACTTCCGGCGGGGAAAGTCTGATTTCTCCGCCGGAGTGCCAGTCACATTCACCCGCCGCTTTCACCGCATTCAGTCGGGGCAGGCAGGGGCAGATACGAGAGAACGTTCCAGTCCTGCCCTGCAAATCCCCACAGGGCCGATTCGCTGGTGGATGAATTAACCAGACCGGTTTCGCAGGATTCCCGGTTTCGCAGGATCCCTGGCCTTCGTTTGAATTTGTCTTTTTGCATGGATCATTCCCGGAGCCTCTGTTTCCCATGGCCATTCGAACCCTCTGTACCCTCCTGTTCCTGGTAGCGGTCGCCGGACTGGCGATCCAGCAAACGGGTTGCCGCCCCACCCCGGTGTCGCAGGCGGATTCCAGCACCCGTCTGCCCCGCACCGAAAAGGAATTCCGCGACAAACTTGCCGGGCTGCGGATGCAAAAAGAAAAACTCGATCGCGGGATTCAGCGTCTGGAAGACAAGAAACAGGAAACGGTCGATTACCTCAAATCCAAAGGCGTCACGGCGGAAACCGAAATTTCCGGCAAACCCGACCTGGAGTACGCGGTCCGCAATCTGAAAGGCTGGGTTGATGAAATCAAAACCCTCAAACTGGATCTCGGCAAATACGACCAGGCGATCGCTGCAATCGAAACAATGCTCGACGAAATCGAACGCAAACGGGTAACCAGTTCTGTCGCAATTTCCGAAGAGGACTGGATCAAAATGGAAAGCATCGTGATCGATCTCAACGAAAAACTCGACATGGGTGGCAGCGAGTTTCTGAGAGCCGGGGAAACCAAAGAGCTGCTGGAATCCGAGTTGGGCAACAGCGAACCCGCCGATTCCGGAAACTGAACGCGGGCATCCTCTCCATCCCGGCTGCGAATCCGGATTGCAGTTCGCTGTTGTTGCTCAGGATTAACTACTCACCCCCGCCACTGTTTTCCGGAACCTCGTCATTGAACTCGATGTCGGGGACCGGTGGCAAACCCGGTTCCGGCTCGGTGACTTCGATCAGGTTTTCGCGCGGCGCCCGCATGGACTGCAGGTTGTTGCCCGATACGACGTAATACCAGCGCCCGTAGCGATCATTCATTTCAGCGACACGTTTCTGGGCGTCTTCGAATCGTTGCTGCCATTCCTTTTCTTCATCGGCAAAACGGACTTTGGCCAATTCGTGCTGGGCCAGCTCTTCCCTGTATTGGGCCATGGCCTGGTCGTAAGCCTCGAAGGCCGGATCGCGGGCGGGTTCCGGTCCGGGCTGCTGGTCGGCAGTCTCCGGGTTACTGGACGCGTCGGTGTTTTCTGCAGCGTCGCCAGTCTGGGCGACGGCTGGGGGCGATTCCGGTGACTCGGATTTCGGCAGGTAGCCCTCGGGTTTGACAGGTTCCTCTGGCGCCACAGGTGCTACGGGTTTTGGGCCCAGCAGCGACTCGTCCAGCAGCACGCGAATCATGACATACCGGTTGTCGGCCGTCGCATCATCTTCGGTCGCATCATCTTCGGTCGCATCATCACCGGTCGCACCGTCTTCTGTCGCACCGTTGCCACTGTTGCTTTCGCTGGTCTCCTTTTCTGATTCTTCACCAGAACCGGATTCGGCTTTTTCTGGCGCCGATTCTTCGGCCGTTTCCCCTGCGGTGGTGATTTCTGCCGAGTCGTTGCCAATTTCGATGCTTTTTTCGTCACCCTTCACGGCTTTTCCGAAGTGCAGCGTATAGCGCAGACCGTCGTTCAACCCAATGCTGACTTCGCCAAACTCGGAGACCAGCCCCATCTCCTGCTGTTCCCGGTCGAGAGGCATCAAATTGAAACCGCGCGACGAGAGTTCCCGCTGCAGTTTCCCCAGCGCACTCCGGAACGAATCAACATCCCTGACCAGTTTCGGATCGCGGTTCAGCTGCAGGTCCGCCGTGATCAGCTGCTCGCCCTGCAAAGTGAATTTCGGCCGCACGCCACGAATTTCCAGTCCGTCGGCGCTGAAAAACAGCCGGTTGACTGCGGCCTGTTGAACGCTTTCGGTCCTGGGATCCAGGCCCCCGGCCTGCCAGGGTGTGGCCGGATCCTCGCGTTGGAACTCGAGTCGGTCCCCCTGTTTTTTTACCAGCCCGTAAACCTGTCCGAGCGGATCTTTTTCTTCCACGATTTCATAGTTGTCGACCACGATCTCCAGCGGCAAGGCGTCGCCCGGATCGAACAGGTCCGTATTGATCCAGTCCGAAAAGCGGGTCGAAAGGTCCAGCTGCAACGGCAGCCGGTAAACGGTCGATTCATCTTTGGCGCGAACGTAATAAAGTTGCGTGCGTCCGCTTTCTCCAAAAGCCAGATCGGCCTGGTTCGCAACGATTTCACGGGCCGGCTTGCCCACGATCAGGTCGGCGAGGGTGACGTCACCAGGTCCCTTGATAATGATCCGTTTGCCGGCTGCGGCCGGGTCGGTAATTTCAGGATCGAGCGGATCCAGCACGCCGTTCTTTTCGTGGTCGGCCGGGGAATCCGTGTCGCGGGCCTGGCGCACCAGCCCGAACATGGCGGACGTAACCTGCCCCAGCCGCTCGGCAGCTTCGGCGGGATAATTGTTGTGCGATGGAATCGTCCAGACTCCGTCTTTTTTTCGCACGACGAATTCCTGGCGGGCTCCGTCCTCATCGAGGGCATAAACTTCCATCGACTGGGGCTGGACATCAGCGGCCTCAAAGGCCTCGAAGAGGGGCTTGCCGAGATTGCTCTCACCCGTTTCTGTAGGGGGCTGGCTGGCATTCCAGGTCCATCCGGCCAAAGCCAGCAAGGCGATTGCAGTACCGGCAAACGTAGCAGTCCTGGTGGTTTCGTTCATGGCAATCGTGAAAATTCGAGAAGGTGATGCGGTAGCGGGTCTGGCAGGGATTTCTGAAAAAATTTCCGCCGGGTGTGCAGGGCGGGCGCGAGGTTCCAGTGGTCGTCAGTCGGTTCGCCGTTTCTGGCGCACTTCCTGGTTCTCATTGAGCGTCCGGACGCCAACCACCCCCAGACCCAGCAGCAGCGCTGGGAGTGGAGCGAGCAGGATCGCCAGCCAGCGATAGGCGTTTTGGGTCCGCACGGTTTTGTTCCGCTCGTCGGCCTTCAGACGGTCAATTTTGATTTTGAGATCCTTTTCCAGTTCGCGCTGCTTGCGGTCAAAGCGGGCCTGGGCGTTCATGGATGTCTGCGACGCTTCCTGGATTTTCTGGATGAAGTTCAACGATTCGTCTTCGCTGATCTGCGCAGCGGCCTGGTCGACTTCGGCCTGGATTTTTTTCAGTTCGGCATCGGTCTGGTCTTCGGCCACCTTTTGTTCGGTCGTTCGCAACTGGCGAAAAACATCGACCTGGTTTTCCACAGTTTCCAGCGTTCGCGCCCTCGGCCGCCGGTTTCGCAGGGCCACGAATTCAGGATCACCCGCGAGGACTTCGATCGAGTTCTGCAGCAGCCGCAGGTTGTCCAGCTGTTGGCCCAGCGCATCCTGCTGGTCGTAAAAAATGTCCGCAACAAAATCGAGGTCGCAAATGACGATCACTTTTTCCCTGCGACCGTTTTTGCCGGTGACCTGCGCCGCAACCACATGATCGACAGTATCAGCGACAGCCGAAGGCGAAGGGTTCAGAACGATCAGGTCCTGCTGGGTAATCTGGCTGCGGGCAGCAGTGGCAACGATTTCGATCTTTCCCGTGCGGGGATTCTGCCGCGGCTGTTCGATTTCCGGCGTCATGGTCAACTCGTTCCAGGCAACCGTGCCCGAGTTTTCTCCGAGGCGTACCATGGGCTGGAATTCGAGGTCTTTGGCCGACGGATCCACCTGGACTGAACCGGGATAGAGGAACAGCAATTCATTCAGGCCCCGGGTTGCCGCATGATCTGAGATCAGCTGGCTGTCGGCGGTATTTTTTGCGTACACAAAGGCGTAGTCGAACTGGCCGTAGTAGGTTGGCCAGGTCGCACCCAGATAATCCGGCCACTTGCCACCAAAGGCCGGGTGCGGATTCCGTCCGTTCCAGACCGAATCGCCAGGTTTCCAGACCAGCCCGAGGGCCTGCATGATGGAACTGCACGTCCCCCCGTCGGCTTTGGGTGCACTGGAACTGGACAGCACCTGGCCGTAAGGCGAACTGGGATCGACGCGTTCCATCAGTGGCGCGTTCAACACGCCCAGTGCCTGTGGATTCTGTGTCGTCCAGTTGAATGGCAGGGGATCGGCCAGCAGAATGACTGCGTTTCCGTCCTCCATGTATTTCAGCAGAGCCGCCGTGGCGGCATCATCGAGGCTGGATGGATCGGGAACCAGCAAAACACTGGGCGCGGCCCGCTCCGGTTTTCCTTCGCCCGCCGTTTCCTCGACCGATCCGTCGTCACGGGTCTGGGGAATCCGGTTCGAGGCCACATAAAAAACCAGTTCGGACTGGGGAATCTGCTGGACGCGGTACATTTTCTCGAGTTCCAGCAACGTCTCCGAATAGGCCCAGGGAATCCGCCGTCCGTCAAATTCCGGACCGCCAAAATGCGTGTCCGTATCGACGATGCCGAGGGTCAGCTTTTTCGCGCCGCTCGTGGCCGAGGCAATCCCGCGCGTCAACTCATACTCCAGCGATGTATCCCCGTCGATCATCGGCAGGACGACTTCATCCGTGTTCGACTTGATGACGACACCGAGATAGACCTCCTGCTCGACGACGCGCCCACCAATTTCCGACCGCACCAGTTCCGGACTGATGCCATCCGATTTGGCGGTGACTTCCTGTTCGGAGTTGGGTTCCACATAAACCACGTCGAGGTTGACTGTGTTTTTTCCGGCAGCATCGTACTGTCGCAACAGGTTCAGCAGATTTTTGCGCGGGTTGACATAGTCGCGCGGGACTTCGGGGCTGACAAAGGCCCGGATATTGACGGCCGTTTTGTCCTCAATGACCTTGCTGACCGTTTTTCTGGTCGCGCTGTCGAGCGTGTAAAGATTCTCCGCAGTCAAATCCGCCTGCGCCCACGAACCCGTCGCCCAGGAACTGGCAACGTACCCCAGCGCCACCAGCCCCACCGCCAGCGAAATCACCCGCACGACAAAATGCCCCCCCAGCCCCATTGCCTGACCGCGACTCCAGTGCCGGCGGCCTATCACGACCAGGTTCAGGTACAGCATCAACACCATCAGGGCGACGAAATAGAGCACGCCCGGAAACGTAACCAGCCCCGAATTGAAATCCTGCAGGTACCAGTCGAACCCGAACCGTTCGGCCCAGACCGTTCCGTGAAAGTAACTGCCCACCAGCACCGGCACCGCGCACAACACCGCGCCCAGAACAAACGCCACGGTCGGGCTGTCGGTCAGCGACGAGGCAAACATCCCCACCGACAACAGGGCCAGCCCGGCCAGCCAGTAGCCCAGATAGGTCGAAGCGACGATCCCCCAGTCCGGCGTTCCCAGCATCGCCAGTGAAACCAGCTGCGACATGGAAAACAGCAGCGCCACCGTATACACCGCCGCAGCAGCAAAAAATTTCCCCAGCGTGATTTCCAGGTCCGACGCCGGCAGGGTAAACAGAATCGCGTCCGTTCCCTGGCGCCGCTCATCGGCCCACGCCGTCATCGTGATCGCCGGCGCCAGAAACAGCAAAAGAAAGGGAAACCAGCGGCTCAGCTGGTCAAGGTTGGCCAGGTTGTCGGCAAAAAACTGCTGGCTGAACGTCATCACCGCACAGACCGTGACAAAGGCCACGATAATGACATAGCCCAACATGCCCGAAAAATACTGCTTCAGGTTGCGCCACATGATGGCGGAGATAACGTGCCAGCGAATCATTGTGTTCTTGTAAAACGGTTAGGGGACATGAGACTGCTACTACCGGCGAGGCCACCACCTCCCATCCTGCAACGGTCCGGACCTGTCGCGATCAGCGCGACCGCCGAAATCCCGTCAACTCGTGAAACTGTCGCTCCATCGATTCCCGGTTGCCCAGCTCGGCCGTCGGACCATCAAAAACGATCGCGCCCTGGTCGATCATGATGACCCGGCTGCAGAGAATTTCGACTTCCTGCAAAATGTGTGTCGACAACAACACTGTACGGGTTTCTCCCAGCTCCCGAATCAGCTCGCGGATGCCGACCAGCTGGTTGGGGTCCAGCCCACTGGTCGGTTCGTCAAGAATCAGGACCTGGGGGTCGTGGATCAGTGCCTGGGCCATCCCGACACGCTGCCGGAACCCGCGGGAAAGTTTGGCGATCGTTTTTTTCCAGACTTCTTTCAGCTGGCAGCGCTCTGCCACCCAGTCTTTTCGTTCACGCCGCTGGGCCGAACCCAGTCCGCGAACCCGCGCCACAAAATCCAGCGCACTGGCCGGAGTCATTTCGGTATAGAGTGGCCCGTTCTCCGGCAGATAGCCAATCATCCCGCTCGCCTGCAACCGCGCGCGATCGATGTCGTGCGGTCCAATGTGAACGGTGCCGCGGGTCGGTGCCAGATAGCCGGTTAACAGCTTCATGGTCGTCGATTTGCCCGCCCCGTTCGGTCCCAGCAGGGCGCACACCTGCCGGCTGGGCACCTCGAAACTGACATCATTGACGGCGGCGAAATGGCCATAGAACTTGCTCAGCCCCGATGCAGAAATCATGGGGCGGCTGTCAGGTTGAGTCATAACCTTGGCAATTCTCGAAACAGGAAGTCAATTCTGATCACGAACGTCCACAAGCCGCCGGACCCAACGCAAACCCCGCCCGCGGCATTGTCGGTAAACGCAACCACATGATTTTAGGAAAACCACCCGTCCAATCAAAGGGGCCCCCACAAATCCGCCTGTTTCGCCCGCAAAACCGCTCTACGATAAACCCGATGCCCCTTCCGGACCGACCCCATGGCAGTGGAACTGGTCGCGGCGCGAAAAAAAAAGCGGTGAAGCCGAATTGGCTCCACCGCATGTGTTTTCCGCTGAATTT